>JAQTLI010000160.1 GCA_028714995.1 Methylobacter sp.
TGTATTCTATGATTCTTAAACGGCATTCCGGGAAATGATGTAATAAATGCTTGGTTAATGAGCCGCCGCCCAAACCGATAATCAGAGCCTCGTCGTCTAGTGTCGGTTTGAATAACAACCAACTGGTCATTGCCCGCACATAATCCAACTGCAGTTTGTCCGGGTCGGCCAACAGCATGCTGCTCTGCCGGGAAAACGAGCCAAAATGTAACGACCTGACCCCCTCGTGCTCGACGATTTCTAAAATGCCGTCATCATCGTGACTTTGGTGGATAACCCGACCATCATACTTGTACATAAAAGCGGTAAGTTCTTAAAAGTTAAGATGACTATTATACCGGAGATTAAACTCTAACTGGTGTGCGTTGAACTTGTGATTGACGATTCTTTAAGAAACAGGCGGTGAAATGTTACTTTTTTTGAGCCAGTTCGCGTAAAATCAAACACTGACAGTTCCATTAATAATACCGGGGAATACCATGAAAAAGTTTCTTTTCTTAACACTTTTGTTGTCGGCAGTAACAGCTTTTGCCGATGATGCAAAAAATGAATGGCAAAACACAACCCTTTCTGATGCCACGATTAAGAAAATTCAGGAGGCCAAATATCAATACAAGAAATGTATTGTCGATGAAATGCAAAAGCCTGTTTATCAGGAACAGGAAAGTCGCCGGGCAACAGAGGAAATCATAAAGCAATGCGAGTCGGTTTTATCCAAGATGCGCGAAGTTTATTTGGCTGAAAATGTGCCGGCGATTATTGCTGACCGTCATTTGAGACAGACACGCATGCAAACCACACGCAATGCATTGCAGGGCATGATGTTTAACGAAGCTGCTCGTAAATCTGGTCAATAAAAAGAACAAAAAGATGAATACTATCTATACAATCGATTTGATGAATACTGTCTATACAATTGATTTAACGCTGAAACCCACCACATTCGATTTATGGCATGTTTGTTTGGCAGGCACTGTGGCACTGTTGTTGCTGATCCTGATTGTGTTATTGATTAGCCGAGCCATGTGCAAGAAAAAACCGGCCATTCAGCAAGCTGTGCAGATCCCAGAGCCTGTAGTGAAAGTAGTCGAGAAAATCGTTGAAGTTGAAAAAATCGTTCATGCACCCACACCGGAACCGGTTGTATTAAAGGAGGCAACTCCGGATGCCGCATTGCAATTACTGGGCCTATTGCAAAAAGAAGCGCGCTTTATCGATTTTATTAAAGAAGATATTACAGCTTACAGTGATGCCGATATTGGTGTTGCTGCCCGTGTCGTTCATGAAGGTTGTAATAAGGCGGTTAATGAACATTTTAGTTTAGCCCCCATTCGCAGTGAACAGGAAGGCAGCAAAATCACCTTGCCTGATGGCTTTGACGCCAGTGCAGTCCGCTTGACCGGCAATATCGTCGGTGCCGCGCCTTTTACCGGCACACTGGTACATAAGGGCTGGCAGGTTACTAACATCAGACTGCCCAAGCTGACCCAAGGGCATAATGCAGCCATTATTGCAGCGGCAGAGGTTGAATTATGAGTGAGCAATTCATTCATGAACAACCGGAGGCGACGAAATCAAATGTTGTTCAGGGCGCAAGCAATGAACAGAAGCGATTTTCAGTCGGTATCGACCTGGGCACGACGCATTGCGTTCTGTCCTATGCCGATCTCAGCAAAATCGACGATGAGGAATTTACTCAGCAAGTGATGGCGATACCGCAACTGACTTCGCCCGGTGCGGTTGAAGACAAAGCGCAATTGCCGTCATTTCTCTATCAGGCTCACCCGGCAGAACTGGCAGAAGGTTCTACTTCTTTGCCGTGGACTGCAAAACCGGAGTATCTGGTCGGCGAAATTGCTCGCAATCTGGGCAGCAAAACGCCGATACGGTTGGTGGCTAGTGCTAAAAGCTGGTTATGCCATGCCGGGGTGGATTGCAAGTCACCGATACTGCCTGCCGAGGCTCCAGACGAAGTGGAGCGCGTTTCGCCATTTCAGGCAACGACCGCTTATCTGCAACATCTGCGTGACGCCTGGCAAAACCAGCATCCGGATGCTCCGTTGGAGCGGCAGGACGTCGTCATTACCGTGCCGGCGTCATTTGATCCGGCAGCACGGGAACTGACCGTTGAAGCGGCTCGCGCCGTCGGGCTTGGGCAGGCCATTCTTTTGGAAGAGCCTCAGGCCGCGTTATACAGCTGGATAGAAAAAAGCCAGGGCGATTGGCGTAAACACGTCGAGGTGGGCGACATTATTCTGGTGATTGATGTCGGCGGCGGGACCACTGACTTATCATTGATTGCGGTTACCGAAAAAGACGGTAATCTCGAACTCACCCGCGTTGCTGTCGGCGATCATATTTTGCTGGGCGGCGACAATATGGATCTGGCATTGGCTTACACTGTCAAAGCCAAGCTGGAAAAAGAGGGCAAACGGCTGGAGCCTTGGCAGATTCAGGCTTTGACTCATAGTTGCCGTGATGCCAAGGAAAAAATATTCAACAATTCTGAGGTTGATAATATTCCCTTGGTGGTCCCAAACCGCGGTTCTTCCTTAATTGGCGGCGCTTTGCGTACTGAATTAACCCGTGATGAAGTCAACAGGGTGTTGGTTGAAGGTTTTTTGCCTAAAGTACCTGCTAGTGACAAACCGATAAGCCGCCCTCGTACCGGTTTACGAACCGCTGGTTTGCCTTATGCTCAGGATGCAGGTATTACCCGTCATCTGGCGGCATTTTTGGCCAAACAGCAAAGCGCTACGGATGAACTTAAAGATATCAATCTGCCGGAACACGCGACCTTCTTGCATCCCACTGCCGTCCTGTTTAATGGTGGCGTGTTAAAAGCCAATGCGTTGGCTGACCGTTTGATGGATGTTTTAAATTCATGGCTGAAAGCCGAGCAGGCTCCCGAAGCCAGGCTGCTGGCGGGTGCTGATCTTGATCTGGCGGTTGCCCGGGGCGCTGCTTACTATGGTTTCGTGCGCAAAGGGAAAGGCGTGCGCATTAAGGGCGGCACAGCGGCCTCTTATTATGTCGGGATAGAAAGCTCGATGCCCGCAGTGCCTGGCATGGCGCCGGAAATTCAGGCCTTGTGTATTGCCCCGTTTGGCATGGAAGAAGGCACACAGCAGGAATTGCCGGATGATGAATTCGGTCTGGTTATCGGTGAACCGGTACGTTTTCGCTTTTTCGCGTCCAATATCCGGCGCGAGGATAAAGTCGGCACCCGTCTGGACTACTGGACCGACCAGGAACTCGATGAACTGGACGAAATTGAGATTACCTTATCGGAAGAAGGTCGTAAGCCCGGTGAAGTCGTGCCTGTGCATCTGTGTGCAGCCGTAACCGAAGTCGGTACGCTCGAACTGCAAGCTGTTTCCCAAAAGGATAACGGTCGCTGGAAGATCGAGTTTGATGTTCGGGCAGGGGATGAGCAGTAAATGTTAGGGTGGGCAGGTGCTTCTGCCCACCTGAATAAGCTGATAACCTTCGTTTACTTCGTATCCTACGCGGTGCAATAAATCACAAACAATAAAATATCATCGTGCAAAAGAATTCTCCACGTTATCTAGTCGGCATAGACTTGGGCACAACACATACAGTTGTCGCCTATGCCCAAGCCGATAATAAAAAACAGGAAATACAAATCTTCCTGATCGAGCAGCTGATTGCTCCCGGTCAGGTTGCCGCAAGGCCGCTGTTGCCCTCTGTGCGTTATCATCCTGCGACCGGAGAGTTATCAGAAGCTGATATCATTTTTTCACCAGCTGGTGAAACCGCCGTCATTGGTGAAGCCGCCCGCATGTTGGGCGCTAAAACCAAGGGGCGGTTCGTTACCAGTGCCAAGAGCTGGCTGTCGCATCCTTCGGTTGACCATAGTGCTGAAATTCTGCCGTGGGGTAGTAGCGATGATGTCAGCAAGGTTTCGCCTATAGCCGCCAGCGCCAGTTATCTGTCTCATATCCGCACGGTCTGGGGGCATAGGTTTCCTGATGCACCGTTGGAAAAACAGGATATTGTGATTACCGTGCCCGCCTCGTTTGATGAGGCTTCGCGATCGCTGACACTGGAGGCAGCAAGGCTTGCAGGGCTGCATAACGTCCGGCTGCTGGAAGAACCACAGGCTGTGTGTTACGACTGGTTAAGGCGCAATACCGACAATATCAAACAGGCGCTGGCCAATGTGCATTTACTGCTGGTTTGTGATGTCGGAGGCGGCACCACCGATTTAACGCTGATTAAAGTGGAGCAGGGCGAGCACGAGCCAAAATTGACACGCATCGGTGTCGGCGATCATTTAATGCTGGGTGGCGATAATATCGATCTGGCGCTGGCACATCTGGTAGAAAGCCGCCTTGGTAACGGTGAAAAACGCCTGTCAGCCGCGAATTTGTCGCAACTGATTGAGCAATGCCGGATTGCCAAAGAACGCTTACTGGCTGAAGATGCGCCGGAACAAGTCAGCGTCACCCTGCTGGGTGGCGGCTCCAAACTGATCGGCAGCACCCGCTCTGTTTCGCTTTCTAAGGACGAAGTCAGAAAAGTTGCGCTTGATGGTTTTTTCCCCTTGTCAGGACTTGATGATTTGCCTGACAGAAAACGCAGTGGCGTGGTTGAGTTTGGCTTGCCGTATGCAGCAGAACCTGCGATCAGCAAGCATATCGCCGCGTTTTTAAAGCTGCACAGTGCCGCATCCGGTGAGGCCTTCGCCGCGCCTGCTCCCGGCAGGCCTGCGGCATACACACCATCCATAGCGATCGCCGCGCCTGCTCCCGGCAGGCTTGCGACATACACACCATCCATGGCGATAAAGGGGGAGGGCTCAGTGCCTGATGCGCTGCTGCTTAACGGCGGCGTATTCCGCAGTCAGCAGATTACCCAGAGAACCATCGATTTAATCCATTCCTGGCGTTCCAATCCGCCGGTATTGCTTGAGAATAATCATCCGGAACTTGCCGTCGCTTTCGGTGCGGTCAGCTATGCTCTCGCTCGACGCGACAAGAAACTCAAGATCGGCGGCGGCTCGGCACGCAGTTATTTCCTGCTGGTCGAAACCGGCGATTCTGGCAAACAGCAAGGCATCTGCATCTTGCCCAAAGGCAGTGAGGAAGGCGATGAAGTCATCTTGAAAGACCGGCGTTTTGCCCTGCGTTTAGGCATGCCGGTGAGGTTTCATCTGGTTTCATTGTCCGGTGATAGCGAATTCAAGCCGGGCGATGTGACTGAAATTACCGATTTGTTTCATTCTTTACCGCCGCTGGTTGTGGCATTTGAAGGTGATGACAGCAAGCCGAATGCCGAAGTTATCGTCGAGCTGGCGGCAACCCAGACCGAAGTCGGCACTCTTAAAATTCAATGCGTCTCGATTGAGGACAGCAATCAGCGCTGGGATGTTGAATTTCAAATCAGGAAGAAAGCTGCAGCTGGCCTGCAAACCGATTCCGCCTTGCCCGGCAACTTTAACAAAATTGTCGAACAGATACAGGCCGTCTTTGGTTCCAAATCCAAGCAGGTTGATCCTAAAGCGGTTAAAAATCTGCGCGCCGATCTTGAAAAGCTCACCGGTGTTGCGCGTACTGAATGGGAAACACCATTGCTGAGAGCCATGTTTGCCACACTGCTAGAAGGAGCGAAATACCGTCGTCGGTCAGAGAATCACGAAAGAGTCTGGCTGAGTCTGACCGGCTTCTGTTTGCGCCCCGGTTTTGGTTATCCGCTGGATGACTGGCGCGTCGATCAGCTTTGGAAAAGCTATCCGCAAAACATACAGTTTGTTAATGAAACCCAAAACTGGACGGAATGGTGGACGCTGTGGCGGCGGATTGCGGGCGGTCTGAGCGTGACTGCTCAGGAACAGATTTTTGCCGACATTGCAAAATTCCTAAACCCGGCGGCCGCAAGACAGCCTGGGGTTGCGAAACAGATAAAAACCCGCGGTTACGATGACATGGTGCGGTTGGCGGCAGTATTGGAACGGTTGCCCGTTGATAAGAAAATCCAACTGGGCGAATGGCTGTTGAACCGCCTGCAAAAATCCAGCGAACCCACTCAAACATGGTGGGCAGTTGGACGTATCGGAGCGCGTATGCCTTTTCATGGCAGCAGCCATAATGTCATTCCTGCCGAAATCGTCTGTCTGTGGCTAAAACAGATTTTGGCGGTAGACTGGAAGAAAACACCACAGGCCGGATTTGCTGCTACACTCATTTCCCGTATGAGCGGCGACAGGGCTCGGGATATTGATGAAAGCATGCGCCGGCAAATCATCGAAAAACTTAAGCTCAGCAAAGCCCCAGCATCCTGGATAGAAATGGTCGAGCAGCTTAAAGAACTGGACGAAAAAGAAGAAAAACAGATCTTTGGTGAGGCATTGCCGCCGGGATTAAAATTAATTAATCAAGATTAGAATAATGAAATTAGTCAGTATCGTCATCATCGTAGGGCTTATCCTGCTTTATTTTATAGATTCGGCGTTTAAACTTAACCCGTTCAACCTGGAAATGTTAATTCACAGTGGTCTAAGGTTTTTTACCGGCTTTATCATTCTTGGAATCAGCGTGTTTTATACTCATAAAATCAGACTCAAATTTGCGGTTTGCCTGGTATTAGCCCTCATTTTGGCTGATGATATCTGGGACTACACCAGAAACGTTTATAGCTTTAGTTTTGAAGTCATGCTGCACAGTATCTATG
>JAQTLI010000161.1 GCA_028714995.1 Methylobacter sp.
TTCTGGATGGGCCATATTAGTATGTGAGTTCAAAGGTGTGACCGCCAACTTTGGTTTCCGGTGTAGCAATTTTCAGGCTGATTTCTGTTGTTGCATCAGGGATCATGACGGGTGCTGTAACGGAGTCTTTAGGCAAATATTCCTCTGCCCTGAAAACTCTATGAGTAAAAGGTTTTCCTGTGTAGTCGAGTAATGTCAGTGTGATGTTCGGGTAAGTTTGTGTAAAAGCCGCCTGATTACTGATAACCACCTTGAATAGGTGAGCGTGGTCTGGTAATTCAGACAATGATCCATGTAATACCGTGAACTCATCCAGATTTTTGTAAGCGGGAAGGCGGCAGTTCAATTGTGCACATGTTTTTTCCAGAACAGGGCGAAATGTTGGGTTCTGGCTAAATGTATAACCTTCGAAATACACCAGTTGCCCTATAAAAAATAATAAGCCGAAAATCAGTCCCTTGCGCCAATGAATACTGGTCCTTGAATTTTCTTGATTCCAAGGTAGTTGTGTTATCGTTGATGAAACGGCTTCGGATTCTGTTTCACAGATAAGTTCCAGTGCATCAAACGTCTCAGAACACCCGTTGCAGCGCAATATTCCTCGACTGGCGCGCAATTGCTCCAGTGTCAGTGGGTGTGTTTTTTGACATTTCGGGCATTTGGTAAACATGGCTGTTTAGTGCTTGATGCCATCCAGCCTAATCCAGTCTTCCTGCTGTACCGGCGCTTTGAAGGTTATGTTTTGCTGATATGCGCTGATAACGGATTCGGCCTGTTCATACAATATGCCGGATAAAACCAGTTGTCCACCCGGAGCAACCAGCGCGGAAATCTGTTCTGATAGTTCAATTAAAGGCTTAGCCAGGATGTTGGCTAACACAACGTCGGCCTGAAAAGGTGAAAATTGTTCGGGGAGATAGCATTTTATTCTATCCTGAACCTTGTTTTTTAAAGCATTGTCCGTTGTCGCTGTTAATGCTTGCGGATCTATGTCAACAGCGTGGGCTTCCTTTGCGCCCAGCAATATTGCTGCAACGGCGAGTATTCCGGAGCCACAGCCATAATCGATGACGGTTTTGCCCATTAAGTCATGGCTGGCGAGCCATTCCAGGCATAAAGCAGTGGTCGGATGAGTGCCGGTGCCAAATGCAAGTCCGGGATCCAGTGTCAGGCAAACCGTTCCGGGCTCATATTGCTCCTGATCTGTGGGGCAAACCCAGAGTTTGTCGGCAAATTTCATAGGCTTGTAATATTCCATCCAGGCGCGTTCCCATTCCTGGTCCGCCACTTCTTCATGATGCCAGTTGTGCAGCTGCTCTTTCTGAAACTGGTCGAATACCAGGGTTTTTATGAGTGCTGGCTCAGCGTCCAATTCATAAAGCGCAATAACTACAGTTTTACTCCATATTATAGTTTCGCCGATAGCGGGCTCATAAACTGGCTCGTCTTCAGCGTCCATATAGGTAACGGAGACTGCGCCGAGATTGCTGAAAAAGTCAGCAAGCCGAGGTGCGGTTTTTTCATCGGTAGTAACGGAAATTTGGTGCCAGGCCATGATATGGATTGTTATATGTAGGGACGGGGTGGTTATTCGGATATTGACTATAAAGAGCATGAAGATCACGAGGTTTATGCTTCGTGATCTTCAGTGAGGCAAGGCCTCTAACGTGGCTTAATAAAGGCCCAGTTTTTTTTCCAGATAATGGATGTTTTGTCCGCCGACTACGAAAGCACTGTCATTCATAATATCGTGCTGCAGTGGGATGTTGGTTTTAATACCATCTATCACCATTTCGCTTAATGCTGTGTTCATGCGGGCAATGGCACTTTTACGGTCTTCACCGTGAGCAATCAGTTTGCCTATCATGGAGTCGTAGTAAGGGGGGACTTTATATCCGCTGTAAATATGCGTTTCACAGCGGATACCGGGGCCGCCAGGCATGTGGAATTTATCAATCGTTCCAGGGCAGGGCATGAATGTTTTAGGGTCTTCCGCATTCAGACGACACTCAATGGCATGGCCCTGAATTTTGATCTGATCCTGCGTCATGGACAGTCGTTCGCCTGCGGCGATACGCAGCTGTTCTTTGACGATATCAAAGCCGGTAACCATCTCAGTGACAGGATGTTCAACCTGCACGCGGGTATTCATTTCAATAAAATAGAATTCGCCTTTCTCATACAGGAATTCAAAAGTACCTGCACCCAAGTAGCCGATATCGACGCAGGCTTTGGCGCAACGCTCTCCTATTGCTTTGCGCTGGGCTTCGGTGACGCCAGGCGCAGGCGCTTCTTCAACCACTTTTTGATGGCGGCGTTGCATGGAGCAATCACGCTCTCCTAAATGAATTGCGTTGCCGTGTGAATCAGCCATAACCTGAAACTCAATGTGGCGAGGATCTTCCAGGAATTTTTCCATGTATACTGTGGCATTGCCAAAAGCACTGCCCGCCTCGGCTTTGGTCATGGCGATGGCATTTAATAACGCTGCTTCGGTATGCACCGTACGCATACCCCGACCACCACCACCGCCTGCGGCTTTAATGATAACCGGATAACCAATTTCATGAGCAAGCTTGAGATTCTTTTTGTTGTCATCCGACAATGGGTCATTATTGCCGGGGACACAGGGAATTCCTGCTGCTAGCATGGCTTTTTTGGCGGAAATTTTGTCACCCATCATGCGAATGGTTTCTGCATTTGGGCCGATAAAGATAAAGCCGCTTTGCTTTACTTTTTCAGAAAAATCGGCATTTTCAGACAGAAAGCCGTAGCCCGGATGGATGGCTTCTGCATCAGTGACTTCAGCAGCGCTGATAATGGCTGGAATGTTTAAGTAGCTGTCAGATGATGCGGCAGGGCCAATACAGACGGATTCGTCGGCCAGACGCACATGTTTTAAATCCCGATCCGCTTCGGAATGTACAGCAACGACCTTAACACCTAATTCTCTGCAGGCGCGCAAAATACGCAATGCAATCTCGCCTCGGTTGGCGATAACGATTTTATCGAACATAAGTACCCCGTTTTTCCGTGTTATTCAATAATGAATAATGGTTGGCCATATTCGACAGGTTGAGCGTTTTCAACCAGAATTTTAGTGACGGTGCCGCTTTTATCGGCTTCAATCTGATTAAGAATTTTCATCGCCTCAATAATGCAAAGTGTGTCACCTACCTGGACGGATTGACCGACATCTGTGAACACTTTCGTGCCGGGAGAGGCAGAACGATAAAAGGTACCTACCATAGGCGACTTAACGACATGACCGGTGATTTTTTCTTCTGAAGTTGCTGCAGGCGCGGCGACCGCAGCAGGTGCGGCTGCGGCTGCAGTAGTTGGTGCCTGCGCGTAGGTTACGGGAGCGGTAGAATAACGATTAATGCGAATTGATTCTTCGCCTTCTTTTATTTCCAGCTCGGCAATGCCAGATTCTTCGATAATTTCGATGAGTTTTTTTATTTTTCTAATATCCATTGTTATGGTCTCTCGGCTAATAACTGATGAGCGGCCTGTAAGGCCAGTTCGTATCCTGTTGCGCCTAATCCACAGATAACGCCTTTGGCAATATCTGAGAAATAGGAATGTTTTCTAAAAGGTTCACGTGCATGGACGTTTGATAAATGAACCTCTATGAATGGGATTTTTGTTGCCAGCAGCGCGTCACGTATAGCCACACTGGTATGGGTAAAGGCTGCTGGATTAATAATAATGAAATCAACTTGGGATTGGTAAGCCTGATGAATCAGTTCGACAATCTCGTGTTCGGCATTGTTTTGATGAAAACTAAGCTGATGGTTTAATTCGGCGGCCTTCTTGTCAAGAGACTGATGTATGTCGGCGAGTGTTTGATTTCCATAATGGCCGGGTTCGCGAATACCTAGTAGATTTAAATTCGGCCCATTTAATACGGTAATATTCGCCATTAATGTGTTATTTTTATAGGAGTTTTAGGTAAATTTAATCGCTAATTTTACCGTGTTATAGGATTTTGTCCAGATATTCTGTTTTTAGCAAAAGATAGCGACAGAATGTCTGTTATTTGAAGTCTTTACTCACAAATCAGTTATTTTTAAAAGCTTCGGCGCGGGTAAGACGGGTTGGGGTAGTTGAAGGATAATGGGTAGAAATGCTGTCTACCATCTATAATCACGACTTATTATTTTTGGAATTTGTTTTTAGCCAATAAAGCGAATAAACAGCGATAATAATCAAATACACGCCAAGTTCAATTAACATAAAAGCCTCTTTTGTAGTTTCGAATCGATACTACAAAAACTATGTCGACTTGTCAATTAAGTATTGCCGCGTTTTTTGTTATCTACGCTTAAGCTTGCTTAAAAGAATTTTCAGATATCTGTTGGTTAAGAGGGTGCTGCAGTCATTAAACTTGCATAGAATAAAGTCGGAGGTCAGGAGGGCATTAGTGTTTTCTGACGGTATGGTTCGATAAGCTCGCCAAGAACGGCTTAGCATGGACGGTTAAATTTAATCCAGTAATGGGTTAATAATTTCCAAAATCTGGGATTTTGAAAATTCCCCCGGATGCCGGTGAATGATTTGTCCTTGCTGATTAACAACAATTGTATAAGGGATGGCGCCAACATTATTGCCCAGCTGATTTGCCAGTACAATGCCGTCATTTTCGCTAATTAAGATCGGGTAATTGATGTGAGCTGAGCTGGCGTATTCAGCTACCGGTTTTTGCTCTTCCAGAGCAACGCCAATAAACTGGACGCCTTTGTCCGAATATTGTTTCTGCAGGGCAATGAATTCAGGAATTTCTTTGCGGCAAGGAGGGCACCAGGTTGCCCAGAAATTTATGATCAGTATTTTGCCACGCCATTCTGAAATGTTGTGCTGATTGCCGAATTGGTCGGGCAAGTTGAAGTCAGGCAAAGATGTAGCGCTGTTTTTTTCCATAGAGGGTAAAAAGCGCTGGGCAGCAATGCCGCCACCCAAGGCAATCATTGCGGCAATGATAATAATGCCGGTTTGTTTCATGATTTTGCTCGTTGTAGGGATTTAATAAAAGTATCAGCATCCTGATAGCCTATGACCCGGTGTGCTGCATTTTCATTATTGTTGAAAAAAAACAATACGCCTGGCGGCCCGATCAGGTTGAATTTCGCTAACAGGGCTTTGTCAGCTTCCGAGTTTTTAGTGACATCTGCCTGCAACAGCACGAAACCGGCGAGAGCCTGCTTAACTTTGGGGTCTGCAAACGTATAGGCTTCCATTTCCTTGCAGGAGATGCACCAGTCGGCATAAAAATCCAGCATGACAGGTTGATGGTTAGCATTTGCCTGCTGGATTCTGGCTTCCAGTTCTGTTAGTGAAGAGACTTTTTCAAAGCTAATGCCCGGTTCTGCCGCCTGTGCAGCATTCAAAGCTATTCCTTGCAAGGGCTTTAAGGGATTGCTGTTTCCGATGCTGAAACCGATCAGCAACAGCAGGCCATAGGCCAGCATCATTATGCCAACGCCTTTCCAGAGTTTGCGCCAGCCGGAGCTGCCTTCAGGCAGCGGATCTATGGCGCTGAGGTAAATGGCCGGAAGAATAAGCAACATGGCCCAGAGCATCATGATGACGGTGGCCGGCAAAATACGGCTCAGCATCCAGACTGCAACCGCCAGCATGATAACGCCGAAAACCGCCTTGGTTGAGTTCAGCCAGTCTCCGGCTTTCGGCAACAGTTTCCCTGCAGAAGCACCCAATAACAGCAGAGGAACGCCCATGCCAAGGCCCATCATGAATAAGGCGCTACCACCTAATACGGCATCCCCGGTCTGGCCAATATAGATCAGTGCGCCAGCCAGTGGCGCGGCGACGCAGGGGCCTACGATGAGAGAAGATAATGCGCCCATGATGGCAGCCCCCCACAGCGAGCCGTCACGGTGTCTCTCGCTGGTGTTATGCAGTTTGACCTGCAGTGATTTGGGCACTTCCAGATGGTAAAAGCCAAACATGGATAATGACAATATGACAAAAATAGCGCTGAACAGGCCGATAATCCAAGGTTGCTGAAATGTTGTTTGCAGGTTGCTGCCGAATAGCGCGGCGAGTACGCCGAACACGGTGTAGGTGCACGCTGAAGCAACGACATAAGAGAGAGACAGTAAAAACGCTCTGGCAGTGGTAATGCGGTTGCCGTGACCCACGATAATGCCCGATAAAATCGGGATCATTGGAAAAATGCAGGGGGTGAGCGATAACAGCAGGCCGAAACCGAAAAAGCTGAGCAGTACCATCCACAAGCTGTCTTGCTGCAATGATTGTACGATCTGATCCTGTTCGGAAAGCGCTGCAGCTGGTTGTACATTGGTACTTGCCTGCGAAGTAATTTGCTGCGCTACAGGAAGTGCCAGGCCAAGCTTTTTACTCATGGGTGGGTAGCAAACGCCACGGTCGGCGCAGCCCTGATATTTTGCCTGTATGGTTATAGTTTGCGCTGAACTGTTTGAGCGGGTAATGGGCAGATCAAAGCCGAGTTCGTCGTGGAAGATTTCAACTTGGCCAAAGGCTTCATCTTGTTTAGGTGTGCCTCTGGGGATGACATAAGTTCCCAGTTGAGTGCCGTCAGCGTCAACTAATTCCAGCTGAATTTTTTCCCGATAAAGATAATAACCTTGGGCAATTTTCCAGTTGACGTGCAGCATGTGACTATCTTTTACCGATGCGAAA
>JAQTLI010000162.1 GCA_028714995.1 Methylobacter sp.
GGGGGGGTTAAGCCGGATGCGTTGGTGGCCGTCTGCGTCGAGCGCTGCCTGAACATGATGGTGGGACTACTGGCAATTCTTAAGGCCGTTGGCGCCTATGTATCAATTAATCCTACCTATCCCAAAGAACGTATTGCATTCATGCTCGAAGACAGCGCTCCGCTGGTATTGCTGACACAAGGCCGGCTCGAAAGTCTGTTTGCGGGTATGACGAAAACCTTGCCGGCGATCGATCTGGAGGCCGGTTTCCCCTTGTGGGCGAGCCAGCGACATTGATGCTTCCCATCGACGGCGCTGGCCAAATCGCCCCATAAGCCTGACTTCACGCATATGGTTGCTAGTGACTTCTCCCAGTTTGCGAGTGCTTGCTATACATCGCATCGCTCACTGGTTGCATACGAAACGAAAATATGCCGGCAGAGGCGAGTGGCTTTTGCGCATTTTTTTGATTCCAATTGGGTTTCTTAGGTTGTTGATTAAGATCAACTCAAAAAGTGATATTGCTAATGACCGTGAAATTGAGGGTGGCGTTCTTTTTTCCGATAAGGGACATATCATTTTCGAAGCCAGAAAAACGGGTAAGGGGGACAGTGATCGGTATGCGAGTTGCCTTCGACAAGAGCCATGTTGATAATACACGTCTTGAGATTGGGCGCAATATATGGATTGGTTCCGATTGTGTGGCTTAAGGCGGCATCAATCAGTATCGGCGATGGCGCCACGCTACTGCCTGGCACCGTGTTTTCCAAAAGTATCCCTGCTGGCGTTGTAACGCAGGGTAATCCCGTGCAATTAGTGCTGCAAAATCTTGGCAACTCCGGATTGCATGAGCGCCAAGACGTGGATGCCATACATACAGCCAAAAGCAATGGCAGAAACCAGACTATCTTTGTCAGATAAACAAAAAACGTTCACTCAGCATGCAGGAACAGCCTCACACTGAGACCATACTCCTACTAACTTCTTCTAGGCCTATTACCTTTAAATTCCGGATTGGCTGTATTTGCCCGCTTTTCATGTTCCATTCCCGCAAATTCAAACAGCAAATCCAGTTCTTTATCGGTTAATTCATAAAAAGTACGCGCTTTCAGTCGCTCAGGCAACACCACAGGCCCGTAACGCACACGCATTAAGCGGCTAACAACCACTTCCTGCGATTCCCATAATCGCCTTACCAGCCTGTTACGACCTTCAGAAACGGTAACGTTGTACCATTTATTGGCACCTTCACCGCCAAAAAATTTAATATCATCAAATTTGGCTTTACCATCTTCAAGCTCGACACCCTGCTTGAGTTTTTCCAGCGTCGCATCTGAAACATTACCTAAAATCCGTACGGCGTATTCACGCTCGACCTGGGTTGACGGATGCATTAGCCGATTGGCCAGTTCGCCATTATTAGTGACCAACAATAAACCTGAGGTATTGATATCCAGACGGCCAACGGAAATCCAGCGGCTCGTCTCTAATTTTGGTAACTGCGTAAATACAACCGGGCGACCTTCAGGGTCACGACGCGTAACCACTTCGCCAGTGGGTTTATGGTAAAGCAACACTCGAGTGGGCTGCTCGGCAAATTTTTCCCAGTGAATAACCCGGTCATTGATCTGCAAATGATCACCCGCTTTCAACCGATCACCCAGACTGACAGGATTGCCGTTAAGCTTGAGTCGGCCTTCATCTATCCAGCGTTCAATTTCTCTCCTGGAACCGACGCCGCCACGTGCCAGTACTTTTTGGATGCGCTCCCCTTCCCCTGACTGACTAGCAGCAGTTTTTTTCGATGCTTGGGGTAACTTTTTTTCAATCGGTTGCTTCGGCGAACTGCTCCTGCGTTGCTCTGTCTCCTGCATCCTTGAGGTCGTCTGCTTCGATGATCTGTTCGTTGGTCTCGTTGAATTGCCCGCTTGTTTCTTCGGGCTGTTCGTTGGCTTCTTGCTCTTCACTCTTTACCTGCATAGGTTGTTGCATATCATCTGCCGGCAAATCGAGATTCTGAATCTCCTGCAAAGTCGGCAGCTCATTTAATGATGTAATGTTGAAATAATCCAGAAATTGTTTGGTCGTTCCATATAAGGCCGGTCTACCGGGAACTTCCTTGTGCGCCACTACCCGAATCCACTCACGCTCCAGTAAGGTATGAATGATGTTTGAACTAACACTGACACCGCGAATATCCTCAATATCTCCGCGTGTTGCCGGCTGGCGGTAAGCGATAATGGCAAGCGTCTCAAGTAACGCCCTCGAATATTTTGGCGGTTTTTCTTCAAACAACCTTGATACCCAGCGCGACAATTCCTGCTTAACCTGAAAACGATAGCCGCTGGCCACCTGCTTTAATTCAACCGGCCTGAACCGGTAATCTTCAATAATCGCCTCTATTGCCGCCTGTATTTCCTGCATTTCCGGCTGTTCAATTTCAGGAAAAACCTGCTGTACCTGCTTGGGCGTCATAGGACGATTGGCGGCAAATAAAATAGCTTCAACTATGCGTTTTGTTTCCATAACGGCTTCTGGATATTCAATTACAGGTGGCGGTGACGGCTCTGACACGTAATTCGGCAAAGGGTTCGGACTGGATAATTTCGATAAGCCCTTCCTTGCCAAGCTCAAGAATGGCCAGAAATGAAACAACAACTCCGTGTCGGCCTTCTTTTCGAATGAATAATTGCGAAAAAATAAGGCTATCCGCTCCCTTAAGGTTTTCCAGAATAGTTGACATACGTTCACGGACAGATAAAGGTTCTTTGATGATTTGGTGGTGACTGAGCTGTGAAGCTCTTTTAAGTACATCCTGAAATGCCAGCAGCATTTCTTTTAACTGGATATCCGGTAAATTCTGTTCGAAATCTTTTAATGCCGAAGTATCGACAACAATCTCGAATATATCACGCTCGACTCTGGGCAACTGATCAATTTCTTCAGCCGCATTTTTAATGAGCTCATATTCCTGTAGCCTGCGAATCAACGTTGCCCTTGGATCTTCCTCGTCATCCTCTGATTCAAACTGCCTTGGCAACAGCATTCTTGACTTGATTTCCGCCAACAGTGCAGCCATCACCAGGTATTCAGCCGCCAGCTCCAGATTCAATTCACCCATCATTTGAATATAAACAATATATTGATGAGTAATCTGGGCTATCGGAATATTAACAATATCGACATTCTGTCTTCTGATCAAATACAGCAATAAATCCAGCGGCCCTTCAAATGTGTCCAGCAGCACTTCCAAGGCATCGGGTGGAATATAAAGATCGTCTGGCAGCTGATTAAAAGGGGCACCGTTAACTATCGCAAATACTGGCAATTCATCCAAAATCTCAGCGGTAGCGGTATCCAGATTCATATCAATAAGTGACGTCATCGACTGCCAATCGCCCTACAACCCGGCAATTGAAAAAAAGAATTTCTGCGCGACGAACATTGGATAAGCCAGAATCGCGCCCAACACATTGGTATATAGCAGTATTAATAAAATAATAAACCCGAAACGTTCCAGACGATTATATTGCCACGCCCAATAACTCGGCAAAATACCCGTCAAAATGCGGCTGCCGTCCAATGGTGGAATCGGTATTAAATTAATCAATGCCAACACCAGATTAATTGAAATGCCGGCAATTCCGGTATAAATCAGCGGCAAAGATATGGCCTCCATCTGTGCGCCTATCGTCACCCCTATCCGGGCAATTAATGCCCAGCCGACAGCCATCAACAAATTGGCGACGGGACCGGCCAGCGCAACAATAGCCATATCACGCCGCGGATTTTTAAAATTCCGCGCATCAACAGGAACCGGTTTGGCCCAGCCAAAAATAAAGCCGGTGAACGACAGCAATAACAAGCCGGGAATGATAATGGTTCCAACCAGGTCTATGTGCTTGATCGGGTTTAAAGTTAAGCGGCCCAATATCGAGGCAGTATTATCGCCGAATTTTTTTGCCACCCAACCATGTGCCACTTCATGCGCGGTAATGGCGAAAATAACGGGCAATATCCAAACCACTATTCGCTGCAACAATGTTAATTCATTCATCATAACTGTGCTTCCTAGACCAGCATCGGGGCAATGCCTTTGCCCTGTCTGATGATCTCTGTGCCATTGCTGGAAAACTCGATCACAGTTGTCTGCTCAGACTCAATAATACCGGCATCAATCACCAAATCCAGTTCATGCTCAAGCCTGACCCTGATATCGTAAGGATCAGTCAGCGCATCGCTGTCTCCGGGTAATATTAGCGAGGAACTGAACAAGGGCTCGCCCAGTTCCTGAACCAGCAATTGCGCGACAGGATGATCAGGAATGCGTATGCCCACTGTTTTTTTCTTGGGATGTTGCAATCTGCGAGGCACTTCCCGGGTAGCTTCCAGAATAAAGGTAAAAGGTCCAGGGGTTAAAGCCTTAATCAACCGGTGGGCATCATTGCCCATTTTGGTGAACATTGATATTTGCGTCAGATCTTTACATACCAGCGTGAAATCGTGTTTATCATCCAACTGCCTGATGCGGCGGATTTTATCCAGCGCCTGCTTATCGCCTATCTGACAGGCAATTGCATAAGATGAATCGGTGGGATAAACAATAACGCCGCCCTTGCGGATTATTTCCACGGCACGATGGATTAAGCGCAGCTGCGGACTCTCAGGATGTATTTCAAAAAATTGAGCCATTTACGGGTATTGAGTGAATTAAAATATATAAGCATTATACCGTACATCCACATAAGCTGGCAGTTGAAAACCAAAGAGATGCCGAACAGTGCTCAGTAAATTGACTGTTACCTTCATTTTTTTGGAGAATGAAGTAGTTTCGTATTTGGTTACCCCCTATATCCCATTATTTTATACTCGAGCCAATCAAAACAATCAATTGACTGGATTTATGAAGCATATGTTGCAAATTAGATTTTTTATAAGGCAACCTCTACCGTATATATTTAGCCATCATGGTTAAGCCCTTGAACGTCACAGTCACTGACGGTCGGTTTCACATCGAGAACTACCCTGATGCTGTGGCACTGAAACGCATTGACACGCCTATCGCGCGGCAGCTTCAAGCAATGACGCTGCACCAGTTCGATTTGTCTTTTTGTCGTGATGCCTTGGTAGAAATCGCCCGACTCAATCGCGAGGAAAACGTATTGACTGTCGAAGGCCTGTGGGTAGCCGCCCTTGCCCGGTATTTCAAATGCTTTGGAATCAGCAAATCTCGATCACAGCTTTCTGCCCAGAAGATTTTGAGAGCACACTCTGGCGCTGAGGCTGTATTTACCTATTTCCAAGACCTACGTGACAAACACATCATTCACGACGAAAATCCATTTACCCAAGCATTCACGGGTGTTGCTGTAAATAGTAAGGAAGCTCAATACAAAGTAGCTGACATCATCTCGCTCGCATTCAATGCGTTCACGGTAGATGACGCACACCTTATCCAGTTCACGCAGCTCGTCGATATCACCCTAGTATGGGTAAATGCGAAACGCAATGAACTCCATAACATTCTTGGTCACGAATATGAGCAATGGCCACATCAGGATCTACTGACACTTCCAGACATTCAGTACACCGTGCCAACTGCCGACGTGGTTGGAGTGAAGCGATGATGGCTAACCTCTCGGCCAAAAGGGACGCTACGTCACCCTCTACAGGAATGGTCAGTTCGTGGATGCGGTGAACACAGTGAACTGTATCCAATCGGGGAACGCGAACGGTGCGGTTCGTTTCTCTCACCACACCCTACCTAAATCCGACAAAATGAAACTAAATATTCGGCAATTATTGCGGTTATTTTTAGCACCCTGCTGCATTAAAAATATTAATTTACCGCTGGATAACCGCTGATTATTCTGTTGTTTTTACGCAAAAATACTAAGCAATCAACCCTATCTGTTCGTTTAATTATATGGGAGGTCAATAGCAAGCACCTAATGTATAAAACCACCAAAAAACAACTTGTTGTGGGCTAGCCACTGGCTATTTAAAGTATCTCAAAAACCGTAACCGCCCTTTTTTAATGAATGATTAAATCACTTGTTTTGCTTATTTAACGGGAGGATTATTACACTCAATTCAAACTGATATTGGGTGACTAATCATGAAAATTATAAAGGTAATGGTTTTATTAGCCTCTCTCTTTGCGATAGCTGGTGCTGCTTTTTTCCAGCTTTTTGTGCTACTAGCAAACACACTATTTACTCAACAAGTTCATAATCGGCATCCCTCTCGACTTGGCTAAGAAATAACTACGAAGAACAAAAAAGACTGTAAAGACGCAGGACGACTGCATGGACAGATATATTACCCCATGCAATATCTGCATTCACCGCATCCATGTGGATTATGCAGAAGTAGAGCAATGTCGGGAGCAGCGTAGCGGAATACTGAGAACACAAAGATTTCAATGCATTAAATTAATAGAATGATTCTCTTCGTGCTCTCAGTGGTAAATAATTTATAGTCTGATTGGATAATACTTTGGCGTATCAGTATTACCGCTCCGACTCTTTTTTTGCGACCTTATCCCGCAAATAAACCGGCATGGCCTGTTCGACAGGAACGGCCAGGCCATGCTCAAAACCTCGCGCGCCCAAACGGGCGATCGCACCGGCCCTGGGCAGCCTGTCGGCTTCATAATGACTGACACGCCCGGCCG
>JAQTLI010000163.1 GCA_028714995.1 Methylobacter sp.
GGAAGATGCTGCCCCCTTGATTACCTGGCCGCTGGTGATTACCAGAGGCCCGAACAAGGAACGGCAGAATCTGGGCATCTACCGCCTGCAAGTCATTGCCAAAAACAAAGTCATCATGCGCTGGCTGGCGCACCGGGGCGGCGCTCTGGATTTCAAGGAATTCCAGGCCGCCCATCCGGGCCAGCCCTTCCCAGTTTCCATTGCCTTGGGCGCCGACCCAGCAACTATACTTGCCGCCGTCACACCGGTGCCGGACTCTCTGTCCGAATACGCCTTTGCCGGTCTATTACGTGGCAGCAAAACAGAAGTCGCCAAATCGCTGATCAATGACCTGCAAGTTCCGGCCAGCGCTGAAATCGTACTGGAAGGCTTTATCTATCCCGGTGAATACGCCTCGGAAGGGCCTTATGGCGACCACACCGGCTACTACAATGAAGTCGCCGATTTTCCGGTATTCACTATCGAAAGAATCACCCAGCGCCAGGCACCCATCTATCACAGCACCTACACCGGCAGGCCGCCCGACGAACCAGCCATCCTGGGCGTTGCGTTGAATGAGGTATTCGTACCCATTTTGCAGAAACAATTCCCGGAAATCGTCGATTTTTACCTGCCGCCGGAAGGCTGCTCCTATCGCATGGCCGTCATCAGCATGAAAAAGCAGTATGCCGGTCACGCTAAACGAGTGATGCTGGGTACCTGGTCATTCCTGCGCCAATTCATGTACACCAAGTTTGTGATCGTCGTGGATGATGATATCAATGTCCGCAACTGGCAGGATGTGATCTGGGCGATGACCACCCGCATGGACCCTGCCAGAGATTTAACCATCCTGGAAAACACGCCGATAGATTATCTTGATTTCGCCTCGCCTGTGTCAGGTTTGGGCTCCAAGGTAGGATTTGACGCCACCAATAAATGGCCGGGGGAAACTAACAGGGAATGGGGCAGAACGATCGTGATGTCGCCGGAGGTAATCAAGAAAGTGGATGAGATATGGGATACTTTGTTTTAAATCAATGCGCAGGTGGATTGGCTGCCATGGCATCGTTATCTACACTACTCGTCATCTCGGCAGGAACTCACGCCAGGCTATCCTGCCTGACACCCGTCGGGTTAATGCAAATCTGTTCCAGACAGATTTGTGCCGGAACCTAGAGCACAAGGAAGTGAAAAACAGATTCCTGGTTCCCACGGAGCCCGTGGGAACCAGGAGATAAGCCGTGCTGCGGGCTATTAAGCGCCTCAACTACATTCCTACGCGGCAAGTTGCATAACACACCTCCATCTTAGGTTTATTTACAGATTAACTTTACGACAGAATGTTGTGCTATGCCACTTTCCTAATTTAGAAAGTTGAGCATCGCGTTATTCAACGCGACATTGCAGGAGATTAATTAAATTTACCATTAAATCTAGTGAGCGAACCTGAAGCTGATGATGGATATTTCACAGGTAATCCTGTTATTACGCCATCTGAAGCAACCAACACGCTTGAATGATACGCTCTGTTGGCTGAATCACTCTTACTGTTATCAGTTTGATCCAACACAATAACAAAATTTGAAGTTTCTCCGGTATTCCAAGTCAACGTACCTTCAGCGGTACAATCAACTGGATTTACCGTATAAGTTCCACTACCTGTCCTTGCTGCAGTAGAACCAGCTGCAGATCCATATCCACTGATATCAAAGTTTCCTTTTCCATCAAACTTCGCTTGACCGACCACATGAGTACTCCGAGTAACCTTGGTAGTAAAAGTAGGGGGAAGTGGAAATTCATTGACCCCGCTTACTTCATAGCCGTATTTTCCTTTTAAAGAACTCTCGTCACATCCTGTGGCATAAGCCCCAGTTGAAAACAATGTTACCGCAGAAATTAAAATTATTTTTTTCATTTGATTTATTTTTAATGGTTTTATGATGGTTTTATGATGGTTTATTTTATTTTATTTACTATACTTTAATTAACTTTTAAATTCCTGTACCCCCAAGTGGATTATTTTTGTTGCAATCGATTGAGCAAGTCCTTTGCTCTATTTTCATATTATAAAAACAAAACAGCACATGATACCGAAGACTTGCCAATGCACTGAAACGCTGATTTCCCTTTTTATATTATCCGTATTCTCACCGAGAATTTGCTTGAATTTAATATAAGTTAGCACGAGTAAAAAATGAAGACAGCTGCGCGCATCCTATATAAAGAGATTCATTCTAATAAAAATATAGGCTAATTACGCCCTCCTTAAGGTGGGTAAATTGCCTGCTTACGTCATGAAAGATGACCACCCCCTTTAAATTTTTATGCCAATAGGCGCAGAAAAACCTAGCAGCCTGTCGGACTTAGCCATCAGTTTACTAAGTGCTGATACAATATAATGTCAATTATATAATTTGCACTACAAACTTTATATCGTATAAATTGAACTTATATTTGATAATTACACTACTCAATGGTCATTTTTTGTCTTAGTTTCAGTTTCGATATTTTTTAATTTTTACAGCTTAAGCCAAGCAAAAACTGCGACACAATTCTCATTATATTATTTTAATCTCAACAAAGTCATGCTTTTATCATCTTTGAATCGCTGATTATCATCACATATCAATTGTATGATTATCTACAAATCATTATGTTGCCGTGATTAATTGCTATTATTTATCAAATTATCATGTCTGTTTGTTATAAATTCAATCAAAGTCGCATCATTCGGGGAATCGGTATTTTACTGAAAGCTTTTTTACAGCCAAGTAGAGTGTACGCATCGCGTACCTTTATTTAACATGGGTGGTTGTTTGGAAAATGGTACGCGCGAGGGTAGGTTGGATTGGTTCCGTTCCACCCCCATATAGCGAATTGTTATTCAGATATTGAATCTATCCTGCTGACAATCGCGCTGGACGCCAATTCCAGGGCTGATTTATATAACTGACAAGCCTTGTTGACATTGCCTTGTGAAGCCAATAAATCTCCCAGTAATTGATAAGCCTGAACTGTAGGCTCAATTGCGATACTTTTGGATAAATAGTTTTCCGCTTTTTGGGAGTCAGAACATTTAAGACTCAGCTTGCCCAGAACGCTTAGCAGCACGGCATCTCTGGGATACAGGGTAAGCCACTGTTCAGCCATTTCAAGCTGTCTGTCGACATCAACCGTCTGGACGCTGCCAAACAATACCAACAGCGTCTGATCCCAGTGTATCGACAAGGCTCTGGTCAATGCATCTTCTATTTTTGCACCTGCGCCGGCATCAATCATGGCGGCAAAGTAGATAGCTGAAACACCTGGCACGCTTTGTATGTAATCTGGAATTTCAGACCATAGCTTTTCAATTTCTGCGACATCGCCTCTTTCAGAAGCCAGCTTTAACAATTCACTGAATGCTTCTGTCTCCAGCAGTTTAATCTCTGCTTCCATCAAAACTTTATTGTTGTTCAATGACGGAATCAGTTTTCGGATGCCCTCCCAATCACCGACATGCTGATAGGCCTGATGTAATAATTTTAGAACGCTAGCATGAGTTGGATCTATGGAATGCAAGCGGGTCAGAGTTTCTAAGGCTTGATCAAACTGCTTCCCTGATAAATGCAACTCTGCCTGAGTCAAGCCTATCGCCACATCAGATCCCGGCGCCTGATCAGCGGCTTTTTGCAAATATTCATCTCTTTTATCAAATGCTCCTCGGGATTGTGCGGCTCTTGCTGCAGTCAAATAATGTATCAACGGAGCGCCACTATGAGATGCGTGCTTAATCAATACTTTTTCCGCTTTTTCCCAGTTACCTTCCGCAGAATCGACCAAGCCGACAATCAAGGCTTCCTGAGAACGGTTAAATTTTACGTCTTTGCCGCGATTTTTTATCCTGCCCGGCAATCTGAACAGCCAGCCCAGTAATCTGAAAAATACATAAAATACAAAAAAACTAATAATCAGAGTAACTGCAAAAACAATCAACGATGTTTCTAGGGACCAATGCCCTATGCCAATCAGAACATAACCGGGATTCTCAAATCCACCCAACCATTTATTAGCACCAAAAGCAGCTGCAACAGCAACAGCGAGCAAACCCAGAAAATAAAGTATCTTTTTCATCATATATTCTCTGGTTAATGCGCTGCAGGTACTGCTTCAACTGGTTTTACCGTCTCGGCTGGCTTCACTGCTTCAATCGACTTTTCTGCTTCAGTTGGCTTTGCTGCTTCAACTGGCTTCTCTGCCTGCGTTGATTTGACTGTATCAGAGGCTGGCATTGCCTTATCTGCCTCTAATCTGAGCTTGGTAATATCTCTGAGCATTTTCAAAGACAAACTGATGTCGGGGAACTGACTGCGAATTTTAATGGTGCTGAACTTGTCCAGTTCGGCAAGAAAGTTGGCTGTACCCGTGTTCTTGGCAAAATTCTGTTCAGCCCATTTTTTTGCATCCGCCAGACTAGCTAAATAAAGCGCTTCATTTTGTTGAACCAGTGCAATTTTCACCATTTCCAACTTCACTCTTAGTTGCTCACGAATAAACTGAGCCTCTTCCGGCGTTAATATCTCTTTGATCGGATGCTCTGTATGCCGGATTGTAACCATGCCTTCCAATTGCTCCATAGCAGAATCAAGTAGCTTATTACCTGTTTGATCTTTGTCCTTTTCCGCTGGCTGCTTGTGCACTTCTTCAGCCGGGGTCAATGTTTTTCCTGAATAAGGCAAAAACAATGTCAACTTATCGACGTTATCTTGCAGTGTCTGCACCGAGGAATAAATGCCCACAACATCAGCAACGGCAATACCGCGAATAGCAGAAATTTCCTTAGCGATCTGCTCGCGTATTTTAAACGCCCCTGCATCACCGCTTTCTCTCAATCTCTGATCCGCCGCTTCCAGTGCTTCACGCGTCGTATTGACATCGCCCATCAAATACAGACGTTGATTGGCTATACTCAATAAATATTCTGCATCGGCAATTAACCAGTCTCCGCGAGTCTTTCCTAATTGACGCTGTACCTGCGAAATCGCACTATTTAATTCGTTCCGCGCACTTTCCAGTTTTTCGGTATGCAACTGGGAAAAATCCGACAGGGTTTTGGTAAAATGGGCATCCTTCCCGGCGACATTTGCTTCTACGGTTGCCAGTTGAGATTGAATGGCTGCAAGTTGCGCCTGATAACCGCTAATCTGTTTTGACAACTCGATTAACTGCATATCGCCCTTATTAACTTCACCACCTAAATCAGCCTGTTGGGATCGCAATTGCTGAAAAAGATAAAAACCTACACCTGCCACACTGATAATAATGAGTAACACAATGACGCCAAACCAGAATCCGTTACGCGACCGGTTAGCTTTGCCTACAGGAGGTGGGTAAGGGGCGTGAGCAGAAGCGGAAGCTTTGTTGTTTTCGCTCACATTCTGTTCTTGTTGTTCACTCAATTCGGCCACTCTATTTCCCCGTCACACACGTTATTACTGTCTCAAGAATTGCTGTATCGATAGGACTATCCGTCACAGTAATTCGATTAAATCCCATATCGGCGGCTATACGCCTGATTCTATCGCTAACTACCACCAAGGGTATTAATGACAATAGCTTATAATTTTTTTCACCCAGCATGATAATTAAATTTTGCAGGGCTTCAGCACTGGTCACGATAATGACATCCAGGCGGTGCTGGGTAAGCAATTTGACAACTGGTAAGCCATCAATGTCAGGGATGATTCTTTTATAAACTTCCAGATATTCAACGTTTGCGCCTCTGCTCCGCAGAGTATTTGCCAGTTCTTCACGTCCGCCTTCACCACGAACGATTAAACAGTTTTGCCCATCGACTTGCTGCAGTTGAGGCATTGCCAGCAACGCTTCACTGTTATAACCACTTTCAGGTACCAAATCGACGGCTAACTCGGCCATTTTCATAGCTTGCGCCGTTGATTGTCCCACTGCGGCAAAACGCACAGATTTCATACAGTCTATTTTGCCACTATTCGCCTTTAGAGCAAAATTTACTGCATTAGCACTAATAAAAACAACCCATTGAAACCTATCCAGATTTGCCAAGGTTTTCGTTATCTCGCTGGCGTCATCCCGTGAAACAATATCCAGCGTTGGGAACCGAATTGCTTCGCCCCCCTGCTCTTCAATTAATCGACACAAATTTTCCGCCTGATGCGCCGGACGCGTCACCAAAACACGCACCCTGTTCAAAACCTTACTCAAAGCTTCCGCTCCAGCTCAAGCCCCACCTACTATCTCTGTAGGTAATGAAAAAAGCGCTTGCAGTATTTTATCTGCGCCCTGGGATAACAAGTCTTCAGCAATCATTTTGCCGATAGCTTCAGCCTCATCCAATCCCCCTGAGCGTTCACTCCGGTAAAGTATGCTGCCATCGGGGCTTCCGACCAATCCGCGCATGAAGATTTGACCGCCCTGCAACTGGGCAAAACCGCCAATAGGCACCTGACAACCGCCATTCAACCGGGCATTCATCGCTCTTTCGGCAGCAACGCACAGTCCCGTTTCGCCATCATGCAATGCACTCAGCATTTCATTGATTTCCGGATCATCGACACGGCATTCTATGCCTATCGCTCCCTGCCCTATTGCCGGCAGACTTACGGATGTATCCAGACATTGCCTGATGCGCCCGGCCATACCCAATCT
>JAQTLI010000164.1 GCA_028714995.1 Methylobacter sp.
CTGGACCATCAAACAGAAGCTGATGCAGGTGATGAAGGAACGCGATGATAGCAAGCTGCTATCCGGCATTATCCAACTGGATGACGTGTATTGGGGCGGTGAACACCGAGGAGGTAAACGTGGTCGACTCCCCCAACAAAACACCCTTTGTGGCGGCTGTGTCAGTCAGCGGAAAGGGGCGTCCTATCGCCATGAACATGAATGTAGTCAACGGATTCCGCTCCAAAGAAATCGCTCGCTGGGCTAAGCGCCATCTTAGCGCCGATAGTTACGTGGTCTCGGACGGACTGGCCTGCTTTGCCGCTGTTACAGATGCAGGATGCCAACACACCTGCATCGTAACCGGTGGAGGCCCTGAATGTATCTCACTGGTGGCCTTTACTTGGGTCAACACGATGATAGGCAATGTCAAAAGGTCGATTAACGGCGTGTATCACGCT
Organism: Methylobacter sp.; assembly: GCA_028714995.1. GTDB lineage: Bacteria > Pseudomonadota > Gammaproteobacteria > Methylococcales > Methylomonadaceae > Methylobacter_A. The sequence continues at coordinate 441 of JAQTLI010000164.1, forward strand.
ATCAATCACAAACACCTCCCACGCTATTTGGCAGAGTTTTGTTATCGCTTCAATCGGCGGTTTGTTCTTGAGGATATGCTACCCCGCCTATGTTATGTTGCAGCCAGAACGCCACCTATGCCTATGCGGTTGCTGAAGATGGCTGAGGTTCATGGGTAATCAGTTAGACTTATGTCATTCTTTTAATTATAGGGAGATAAGAAGAATTTAAAGTAGTAAGTTAGGGACTTTTAATGCGATGATCGCGCGTTCGAATCGCGCACGACACATCATCAAAGCAGTTATAAATAAAGCAGTTAGCCTTAGTTTTTGACTGCTTTTTTTATGTCCAAAAATTGCTTACGCGAGATTTACGCGACTTAGCTTTTCAACCGCCTCGTGTAATCCAGCAATTTCAGCACGACAGTAGTGATCAGTGATCCTACTGGATGTGTGCCCTAGCAAGTCTTGCCGATTCTCAAAACTCACTTCAGCCGCTCGTAGCCGTCGCCCAAAAGTATGGCGTAGATCGTGAACACGGCATTGTGTCAGTTCTGCCCGTTCACGCGCTTTACACCACGCATGCCCGTTAATACGCAGCACTGGGTTACCTTTATACGTAAAGACATATTCTTCGTGCTTACCGCGCTGTGCATCAATGATGGCTTTAGCGGTACTATTGAGAGGAATAATCCTATCTTCACCATTTTTGGTTCGCTCACCAAGCAACGTAAAGATGTTTAATTCACGATTCTCTTCGTTCCATCGGAGTCGGGTTATTTCAGATTCTCGACACCCCGTGTTGAGCGCAAAAATGACCATATTGCGTAAATGCTCAGGTAGTTCAGCAATCAACCGCTGCTGCTCCTGCTCATTAATAGGGTAGGGCTTACGGTTATTGAGTTTTAGCAACTGAATCAGAGGACTTTCCTGTAACCAAGAATTCCCAAACTCATCTCGCCACAATCGAGAAGCCAACGTCAACACGCGACTGATTATCGCCAAATCGCGATTGATGGTGCCATTTTTGATCCCCGCATTTTTTCGATCAGCAATAAACGTTTCTAACGTACCCATGTGTATGCGTTCCAGTGGCAAATCACCAATGTAGGGCATTACTGCCTTAAGCGTGACAGCATCTCGATCAAGGCTTTTCTTCTGTTCATCCTTGAGATATTTAGTAGCTGCTTCAATGAAGGTGTATGACTTTCTTTCACCATAGATTAGCTGCCCCCTAAATTCCGTAATGCGTTGCGCTAAATAGCGTTCCGCTTCTTCGAGATCACTCGATCCAGTGCTTTCGTAAAGTCGCTTTCCCTTGATGACTTTGTTGATGTGCCAGATGTCGTTCCTCTTTGTAAGACCCGGTGTTTTTTTAGACATGGTACTTTCTCCAGTTTGCATATGCCGGGTCTGCCTACGCGACTCTTATAGTCGTCTACCTGTCAAAAAGAGTGCAAAATTTGCCAGTTTTATAATAAAAAAGCGGCAAAGTTTGCCAGTTATTAATCACTATCTTATTGTTTTTATGCATACGCTGTTTTTCTTAACTGGAAAAACGGCGCTGAATAGTGGTAAATTTTGGACGCTTTTTTACAGAGTGTCGGATTAGGCGTAGTTGTGGGACAGCTACCAGAACATAAGAACATATCAAGCACTGCTTGCAGCGCGGGCACCTTGAGTTGGTTGTACTGCATATAATATCGATGCTCTTCTGCATCGGAGAAGCGTTTTAGAGTATGCATGTTGGCGCCAGTTAAAAATTGACCAACTTCATGGCCTGATTCCGGGTTTAGATTTACCAACGAACTGACAAGATTCATCCTGTGAATTTGTAGGTTTAGAATCAAAACGCTTGATCAAATTTTAATCCTTACGGGTTATCAATTTTCAACTGGCACAAACACCGACCTAGCACCGTCGAAAAATTGATTCGAGAAATCCAAAGAGTTGAATATCTCGATCTTTTCAGTTTGCTATATCTTCGGTGCTAATTTGTGGGTATAAGTTAATCAAATTTGACATTTTCTTAAAAGAAAAAATAATTTCGTTTAGGCTATCCAACCATAACAATAGTGCGACAACAAAATGAAACCACGAAATGGAAAACCCTGGAAGCGCTTTATAATAAATTCATATTGTTCACTTTATAGGTAGTGAAGTTTAAATGCATTTTTTCCGTTATGTCACATTAATTCTCCTCTCTCAGGGTTTGTCTGGTTGTCTCTCGCCTTTGGCACTTGACAATATGTCTCTGGCTTATAACGAAGCCACAGCCAATGACATTTCGAAACAACTGCTTCTTAACATCGCCAGAGCTCAGCATAATGAACCCATCCATTTTTCCGGTATCTCCAATATTGCTGCGACCTTGAATTTCCAAGCCAATATCGGTGCTACTCCAGCACTTACCGGCAGTAACGGTTCGGCGTTAATGCCTATTATTGGCGCTGGTGCCGCAGAGAACCCTACCATCAGCATTGTTCCCATGCAGGGTGAGGAATTCACCAAGCGCTTGTTGACGCCGATGACAGAGGGCAAACTGGCCCTACTTCTGCGGCAAAACGTAGAAGTGGACCTGTTGCTACGACTTGCAGTACTGGAATTCCGTACCCGAAAAAACGGCCGGGAAGAGGTTTATCATAACCGCCCTAGAAATAGGGATACCTATACCTTGTTTCGGCGCATGGTTCTGCATTTGTCTTCTATCCAGGATCGTGACCAGCTTTATTTCGAACCTCTGATATTTGAACAGCACTGGAGCTTGCCCATCAATAGTATGACCCCCAATGGTTTCCAGGCTTTGGAAAAGGAATATACGATCACCCTGGATCAACAACAAGGCGTTTATCGACTCGGCAAGCGAACTGTTGGGCGCATGATTATAACTAATTACGATCCATCCCTATTGTCCGAAACTGAGCGCCACCGACTTAACGACGAGACAGAATTAAATGCCCCCAACGACTTGCTGGTAGATATCCGCCCCGGCTATCCCGGTGGAGAATATCCCCTGCATGGTAAGTTCAGGCTTAGAAGTTTTAGCAATATTCTTTATTTTATTGGTCGAACGCTTTCCACCGAGCCAGAAGGCGACATCAGCAAGGACCAACGCACACCGGGTGTCTTAGATAATCCACCATTCACTTTAGCAATCACGGAAACCGACAGTAATCCATCGGACACGGACTTATCGGTGAAATACAAGGACAGATATTATTCCGTCTATTCAGCCCCGGGCTATCCGTGGAATAAAAACGCCTTCCGGGTGCTCTCGCAGATGTTTCAGATGACTATGACGGAACTTCCTAAAGTTGCAGCACCTAGCATCACGATTTCAAAATGACTTTCCTGAAATATAAGTAATTTAGACGCCAGATTTATCTGATCAGGCAAGTGTTGATCTCTGGGATTACTGATCGTCCTATTCCGGCCCAAACTGTGCAATAATTTAAAACAAGGGTGTAAATAATTCCGGTGTAAGCGCTTATTTTCAATGCAGTAGAATTTTCCTTCAGGAGGAATGAAAATGAGCGACATCATCAAAAATCCAATTTTAATTTCAGCAATTCAAGATTTGGCCGGGGGTATTAAGCCTGAGGCTAATTTATCTTCGCTAACCAGACAGAGAGCTACTTAAAATTACGGTAGAAGCCTCACTCAATACTGAAATGGAGGCTCATCCGGGCTATCCTAAGTATTCACCGGCAGGCCATTATTCTGGCAATAGATCGTTTTGTCTAATGTTGGGTAGTTTTGAAGCACTGTAAGCCTCGTCAATGCAAGGGCTAGGTTTTGAACATTAGACAAATGGGTTCATTTTGGCCGAGGAACAATAAATGTTTAATAAATCATTGGCAGAAAGAAAAGTTTTACGGTTCACCATCCTATGGGTAACCTTATTCTTATGTATTTTTAGTTTCAATAATTCATACGCCTTTACTGAAGAAACTAAATCAAACATCAAGCATCAACCAATAGTTGAAAAACTAATAACTATTTTGGAAACAAATCGAGATTTGAAAGATGTCGTTGAAAAATCGATAGAAAATACAAAACGATTTGAAAAACCGGCATTGCCCTCCTATTACGCTTTTTTAGATAAAATGATTACAGCAATTCCTAATGCTGAAAACTGGCTTCCCATGCGCTTGGATTTTTACTTCGTAATTGCAAGCTCTCCCGACAACAAGCTCAAAAGCGATGCAACCTTTCAAAAATGGGTTCGTGAATTTGTGAATAGCCTGGGAAGTTTTCTTGATACAACGGAATCAGCAAAAGGATTGGAGTCTTTTTGGAAAGACCCTGCCTATAAACTTAATGATTATGTAATAGATCCAAGTGGATGGCTTACTTTCAATCAATTCTTCGCTAGGCACATAAAGCCTGGAAAAAGACCTATTGACGGGCGAAATGATAACAGGGTTATTGTTTTTCCAGCCGACAGCGTTTTTAAAGGGCGGTGGCAAATTGACCAGAATTCAGAAGTAACTGTAAAAGGACTAAAATGGAACGTCCTTAATCTTTTAGACGGTAGCCCTTATCAGGAACGATTTAAAGGTGGCATATTTACTCACAGCTATCTTTGCCCATATGATTATCATCGCTTTCATATTCCTGTAAGTGGAGTTATCAAAGAAATTAGAAAAGTTACCGGAAAAGTTGTTCTCGATGTTTACAAAAAAGAAGATGGCAATCTTGCAGTTGTAGATGGTGATATTGGTTATCAATTCACCCAGGAACGCGGCTTGGTTATTATTGATTCACCCATTGGGCTGGTAGCAATGATACCGGTCGGAATGGGATTTGTTTCTTCAGTTAATTTTACGGCAGACGAAGGCGAGAAGCTCGTTAAAGGAGAGGAATTGGGATACTTTGCCGTTGGCGGTTCAGATATAATCCTTCTGTTCGAGGCAAGTTCCAAAGTGCAATTTTCTGCTGAAACAGGCATTCATTATCAGCAGGGGAATAAGATGGCCATAGCTAAAAAGCAAAGAACGCGATCAAAGTAAGGTTATACGCCTAACCCAACGGAGCTTCTCTATCGCTCAGCCCGTTGAGCTTTACGTTAACCATGACTAGACATTTCGATACGGGCTGTCCAATGTTTTGACCGTTAATTTAAAGATTATCTTGCATTAAAAATAATTTTGACTGACCGCTGTGGGTCGAGCTCGGCCTTTCGCGAATGCCGCAGTGCGGCCCAAAGCGGTCTATCAACAATTTCTATTGAAGGTCTGATGAAAGTTTGAAAACAGTCATTCAACGTGCCGCTAACCGGCGCAACATCAGGAGCGTCCGGTTGAGCGGCTGGTATGTGCATTTGACACTTTATCCTGGAAAACTCAGCGCTCAATAGTGGCAAATATTGAAAGCCGTTTTCCATACGTTGGCGGCTATGTTCCACCTCTTCTGAAATTGATTCCTGTCTTGAGATAGCAAGATCTCCAATTTATGAGCCGTATCGGTCTATTTCGTCTGGAAAGTCATCCCGGTTTCGCTCACGCTCTAGCTGTTCTTTTTCTTTGGTGCACTGAGTAACATCGCCGCCCATGCGCGTCAGGCAATCTTTATAGTTTTTTTCGAAACTGGCTAAAGTATCATTTGAGCGAGTGCTTTTCACAGTGGATGCACAACCTGAAACAATAAAGGAAGCAATTACAATGTATATGAACCTGTTCATAATAACACCTCTCCAATTTATGATAAATGCATGATTAGCCAGTCAAATCTTTCGGAAAAGATGTTGCCTAGCTGTTTTTTAAACTCTCGATCAGGCGTAGCAGCGGCCAACTTGTGTCGTAACCAGCCAGACGTTAATGGCACTGTAAGGATTTAAGGGTTAAATGTCAGGAACAGTATATAAACAAGATATTGCTTACGTCTGTACTCTAACGCACATAATCTACTGTTTGGTTCTTTGCCTGCTTGATGAACTATACCAGACTGTCGTTATATTGGAGCCGAACGGCAGCTGTGGGTCAAACTCGGTCTTTCGCGAATACCGCAGTTCGGCCATCTACTATCGATAGCAGTAGTAAACTAACGACCTCTATTTATAGAGCCGGACCCATCAGGTAGTCTATTTGTCACTAAGGGATCAGAATTTAATAACACCAGAAATTGCCTTAGCGGATGGAATGGCAACGTAATTCCATTTCGGTAAAAACGGGTCAAATTTAATGGTCATTTTCTCTTTAAAATCATTAGCCACTTT
>JAQTLI010000165.1 GCA_028714995.1 Methylobacter sp.
AATCATCCCTAACTCATCACGAGCCCGCTCTTCAATCGATTCCTGTCCCTTTCTTAAGTCCAATACTTCAGCGTAAAGAGCTTCATTACGCTCCTTTTTTTCCTCTACATCTTTCTTCAGGTCATCAAGGCGCTGCTGATAGGCGTTTATCTGCGTGACGCTGCCATCGCCAAACCATAGCCGGTATTGAAGATGAATAATCAGTAGAATAATGATTGCAATGAGAATTTTAATTTAAATACCCTCAACGAATTTGGCTAAAGGGCAACCGACCAGTCACCCTTACAGCATTCTAAATGCGCTACGCCCTGCGTATTTTGCCTGACCGCCTAATTCTTCTTCAATTTTCATCAGGCGGTTGTATTTGGCAATACGGTCAGAACGACTCAATGAGCCAGTTTTAATTTGACCAGTGCCTGTTGCGACGCATAAATCGGCAATGGTGGTATCTTCTGTTTCGCCGGAACGATGCGAGACAACTGCTGTATAAGATGCTTTATGCGCCATATCAATAGCCGCAAGCGTTTCTGTCAGCGTACCAATCTGATTGACTTTAACCAGAATTGAATTGGCGATATGCTTTTCTATACCCTGCTTCAAAATAGCGGGATTGGTGACAAACAAATCATCGCCGACCAACTGTATGCGGCCGCCCAGTTTTTCGGTTAATAATTTCCAGCCAGCCCAGTCATTTTCATCCATGCCGTCTTCAATAGTTATAATGGGATAACGATCAACCCAATCAACAAAGAAATCGGTCATTTGCTCTGAACGGTAGGTCTTGCTTTCAGACTTCAGGTTATAAATACCGTCTGAATAATATTCGGAACTTGCTGCATCCAAACCTAAATAAATGTCCACACCCGGTTTATAGCCTGCTTGTTCTATGGCTTGCAGGATAACACTGATCGCTTCTTCATTTGAGGACAGATTAGGCGCAAAACCGCCTTCATCACCCACTGTCGTTGCCAAACCTTGTGCTTTTAATACCTTGCTCAGGTTATGGAAAACTTCCGCACCGTAACGAATGGCTTCACTGAAAGTCGGTGCGCCGACAGGCAGAATCATGAATTCCTGCAGATCAACACTGTTATCGGCATGGGAGCCGCCATTGATGATGTTCATCATGGGCACGGGCAAAATGAACTCGCCCGATGTATTCAAATGGCGATACAGAGGCTGACCCGCTTCTTTTGCCGCTGCATGCGCCGCTGCCATTGATACCGCCAATATGGCGTTAGCACCCAGACGCGCCTTGGTATCAGTGCCGTCGAGGGCTATCATTTTATTATCAATGCTAGCCTGATCAGCGGGATCCATGCCGACAATAGCTGAACGAATTTCGGTTTTTACATTGGCAACCGCATTCAATACGCCTTTACCTAAATAACGTGATTTATCGCCATCACGCAACTCAACGGCTTCACGCTCGCCCGTTGATGCGCCGGAAGGCACCATCGCACTGCCGATGACTCCAGAGGCCAAAATAACATCTGCTTCAAGTGTGGGATTGCCACGTGAATCCAAAATTTCTCTAGCACGAATATCAACGATTGCGGACACTATGATTCCTTATAATGTTGTTTCTATGAGTCTGTTTGATTTAACAGCCTGATCGATGGTTACCAAGACTTCTAATAATTCTTTCATTCTATGTAATGGCCAGGAATTCGGGCCATCGCTTTTTGCCTCGGCAGGATTCGGATGGGTTTCCATAAAAATCCCGGAAATGCCCACAGCAATTGCAGCCCTGGCTAATACTGGAACGAATTCACGCTGCCCGCCGGATGAAGTGCCTTGTCCACCTGGCAGTTGCACGGAATGCGTCGCATCAAAAACGACCGGGCAACCGGTGTCTCTCATGACTGCTAATGAGCGCATATCGGAAACCAGATTGTTATAACCGAAGGACACGCCCCTCTCACAGACCATAATCTGCTGGTTTCCTGTCGCCTTGGCTTTTTTGGCGACATGCACCATATCCCAGGGCGCCAGAAACTGGCCTTTTTTAATATTGACAGGTATGCCTTGAGAGGCGACTTCCTGAATGAAATTGGTTTGTCGACATAAAAAAGCGGGGGTTTGCATGACATCAACGACCGAGGCGACTTCAGCCAGCGGCGTATCTTCGTGGACATCGGTCAGCACCGGCACGCCGATTTGTTGTTTGACTTTTTCCAGTATTTTAAGCCCCTGCTCTACACCGGGACCGCGGTAGCTTTCATGCGACGAGCGGTTGGCTTTATCGAAAGATGACTTGTAAATAAACGGAATATTTAATGCCGTGGTCAACTCCTTAAGATGGCCCGCCGTATCCAGTGCCATTTGCTCACTTTCGATAACACAGGTACCGGCAATTAAAAAAAACGGCTGATCTAATCCCGCCTCAAAATGACACAATTTCATTGCGCTATTACCTTCTTATGTTGGGAAGCCGCGGCTACAAAACCGGAAAACAGCGGGTGCCCTTTTCTTGGCGTTGAGGTGAATTCAGGATGAAATTGGCAAGCGAGAAACCAGGGATGATCGCGGATTTCAACCACTTCAACCAAGCGTCCATCAATAGATTTGCCTGAAAAACTGAGTCCAGCCTGTTCCAGTTTTTCTAAATACTGGTTGTTAAATTCATAACGATGGCGATGTCTTTCAGTAATGACATCTTTCTGGTAAAGCTGATAAGCCAATGAATCAGATTGTAATCGGCATTGCTGCCCACCCAAACGCATGGAACCGCCTAAATCGGAGTCCTCGCTACGCGTTTCAAGCTGACCGTCCTCGGACATCCATTCAGTAATCAAACCGATGACAGGGTGCGGTGATTTCGGCAAAAATTCCGTACTGTGCGCGCCTTCCAGGCCGGCAACATCACGGGCAAATTCAATAACGGCAACCTGCATCCCCAGACAAATGCCCAGGTAAGGTATTTTGTTTTCCCGCGCATATTTGACTGTTGCAATTTTACCTTCCACGCCACGTTCGCCAAATCCACCGGGCACCAGAATTGCATCGACATCTTTCAGTCTGCCGACGCCTTCTTCCTCGATCATTTCTGAGTCGATATAGTTGATTTTTACTTTCAGGCGGGTACGGATACCGGCATGGATCAAGGCTTCATTCAACGATTTATAGGCATCAGTATGATCAACATACTTGCCGACAATGGCAATGGTCACGTCATTAACGGGATGCGCCAGCGCATCAACAACATCATACCATTCCTTTAAGTCTGCGGGCGGCGCATTCAGCTTCAGTTTATTGACGACAATCTCATCCAGGCCTTGTTCGTGAAGTAACAATGGAATCCTGTAAATCGAATCTGCATCAACTGCGGAGATAACCGCTTTTTCTTCTACATTGGTAAACAATGCAATTTTGCGGCGGTCACTGGCTGGTATTGGTTGTTCGGACCGACAGATTAAAATATCCGGCTGTATGCCAATAGAACGCAGTTCTTTTACCGAATGCTGGGTCGGCTTGGTTTTTATTTCTCCGGCGGAACGAATATACGGCACCAGCGTTAAATGAATGAACAGCGACCGTTCAGCACCCAATTCAAAACGCATCTGCCGGATTGCCTCCAGAAAAGGTAGTGATTCAATATCACCCACCGTGCCGCCGACTTCGATCAAGGCGACATCAACACCCTCGGCGCTCTCATAAATGCGGCGTTTAATTTCATCGGTAATGTGCGGAATGACCTGAACCGTCGCCCCTAAATATTCACCTTTACGCTCTTTGCGCAAAACGCTTTCATAGACTTGGCCTGTGGTGAAACTGTTCTTTTTGGTCATCGTGGTTTTAAGAAACCGCTCATAATGGCCCAAATCGAGATCAGTCTCCGTACCATCTTCAGTAACAAATACTTCGCCGTGCTGAAAAGGACTCATGGTGCCCGGATCAACATTGATGTAAGGATCCAGCTTGGTCATGGTGACTTTGAGGCCGCGAGACTCAAGAATAGCAGCCAATGAAGATGCGGCAATGCCTTTGCCGAGAGATGAAACGACGCCGCCGGTAGTGAAAATGTATTTTGTCATGTAGGATTTTTTAGACTTCAGATGATCATTGATGAAGTTGGGTAAAAACTTATGTATTTTAATCGACAATCCGAAATCCGTCATTGTCTTTCGGGTTTAATTCTTATCTTTGCAGAGACAAGCTGATACAGGCTTGTGGCTTTTCATTGTAGAACGCCGCACTAATCCATTTGTCGCCGACAGCAGCTAGGGTATCATCCAGGTAAATCAGAGGAACATTCTTCCTTCCCCACGGTGGAATGCCCGCTTCCTGAAACAGGTTTTTCAGTGAATGATGCCCTGCCCGTCCCGGCAAACAGATTTTTTCACCACCCCGGCGAAATTTTACCTCGATCCTGGCATTCAGCCATTGCTCACGAAGTATGCCCGCTGATGAGGGTACGCAAGACAGAGTCTGATCATTGGCGATTTTTATCGACGATTGCCCTGCAGGCCAGACAAAATCTTGCAGAGACTCTTGAGCCGCTTGTTTCACGCCAGGCTTTCCTGCCTGACGCCCTTCGGGTAAATGCAAATCTGTTCCAGACAGATTAGTCACGCCAGGCTTTCCTGCCTGACGCCCTTCGGGTAAATGCAAATCTGTTCCAGACAGATTAGTCACACAATACAGTTTATCCCGATAACGCCGAACGCAATAACCTTGACCGGATAACACCGGATTACTGTTTTCACTGGCCGCAACCACCTGACTTAAAATTCGTCCAACAAAAGCCTGTGCAGGCATTTTTAAACCTAAGCTCTGGAACCAACGCCTTATGACCAGTTGCTGCTGGTGACTGTGATGTTCGAGTAACCGACCTATGGATAGCGTCTTGTCGGCTTCATTAAAAACCGAACCGAATAATTCATCCGCCACTTCCGAAACCAGAACCTCTGCATCAGCGCAATGCTTTGCCGAACGCGCCACCGTCTTATCGATTGCCGACCAGCGTTGCTTTAATAGCGGCACAACGGCATTGCGCAGGAAATTGCGGTCATAATCATTGCACTGATTGCTGGGGTCTTCAACCCAGCTTAACCGATGCGCTCGGGCATAATCATTTATCGCCTCCTTGGCGACATTCAGCAAAGGCCTCAGCATGACGCCCTGACCAAAAGTCATGCTCTCCGGCATCCCGGAAAGTCCGCGTAAACCGCTGCCACGAAACAATTGCAGCAGCACAGTTTCCAACTGATCCTCCCTGTGCTGGGCAAGCAGCAGCATATCATTGCCACCCATCAATGACTTTAAAGCGGCATAACGGGCGTTTCTCGCGGCTTCTTCAGGACTTTCTCCCGACATTGCAAAGGCATTAACCCGCAGCACCAAGAAATTCACCCCCAGACCTTCAGCAGCTTTTTCGCAATGCTTGGCCCAAGATTCAGCCTCTGCCTGCAAGCCATGATGCACATAAACCGCTGTAATTTTATCTTTGAGAAGTTTTATTGAAGCGCACAAATGCAATAAAACATGAGAATCGACACCGCCACTATAGCCAATATAAACATGCCGAGGCTGTTTATGTTGATCTAACGCAGATTCTATAATTTGCGATAACAGCATCACGACCTTTTGCTCTATGGGATATTGATACTTGTGAAGTATATATAAGCTAATCGCACAAATTAAAAGGCCGACAAAAGCCGGCCTCAAGACTATTAAGACTACTTAAACAAGTTACTTAGTGGTTTCCTCAACAAAAACACCAAAGTTCATAATCCTCTGATAGCGTTTTGCCACCACATCCTCTATGGATTGCTGCATCAACTCTTTCAAGTGCCTCACCAAGGCTTCCTTTAAATTCAATGCAATAGCCTGAAAATCTCTATGACAGCCACCTAAAGGCTCTCTAACCACTTCATCCAGAAAACCCTGCTCACGAATGCGGTCAGAAGTAATACCCATAGCCTCAGCCGCCACCTGTGTTTTATCCGCGCTTTTCCAGAGAATGGACGCACAACCTTCCGGCGAAATAACCGAATATGTACTGTATTCCAGCATGATTAAACGGTCCCCCACGCCAATTGCCAAAGCGCCACCGGAACCGCCTTCACCGATAATAGTGCAGATAATCGGTGTTTCCAGCTTGGCCATTTCAAACAGGTTTCTGGCGATAGCCTCACTCTGACCGCGCTCTTCCGCACCGATACCCGGATAAGCTCCCGGCGTATCAATTAAGCAAATAACGGGGATTTTAAAACGCTCCGCCATCTTCATGATGCGTAACGCCTTACGATAACCTTCAGGACGCGGCATACCGAAGTTTCGATAAATCTTTTCCTTGGTATCACGTCCCTTTTGATGACCGATCACCATAATCGGCTGACCCTCAAGGCGTGCCAATCCACAAACAATCGCAGGATCATCCGCAAAAGTGCGGTCACCATGTAACTCATGGAAGTCGGTAAACATGTGTTCAATATAATCCAGCGTATAGGGACGCCCCGGATGCCTGGATAACTGAGAAATCTGCCAGTCAGAAAGATCAGTAAAAATCGTCTCCGTCAGCGATTGATTCCTGTCTTCCAGCTCCTTAAGCGCAGCTGAAATATTAATCTTGTTATCA
>JAQTLI010000166.1 GCA_028714995.1 Methylobacter sp.
TGTCAACGGCCCGTCATTATTCATCCAATTGAGGAAATTTACATGAACAAAATACACTTATCCATGCTCCCCACCCTGACTTTAATAGGTCTTGCAGTTTCATTCAATGCTAATGCGAAGGGAGTGACCCCGGTCACTACCGGCGTAGTGATCCGGGGGGTGACATTGTCGGGACCTGTTGGAGCTTCGGGCACAACGACAGGAAAAACCTGCGATTTTTCAGATGAGGAGGTGAACCAAGCAGGAAAGATGACGGGTGCAAGCGTGAATTGCCAGCGAGGTGGGGATGTGGCCCAAGTTATTGAGGGATTACCGTCACGGTTTAATGCATATTGCACTCTTGGGGCCAAAGATCTTAAAAGTGTCCGCTTGCTTGAAGCTTCGGTGCCTGGTAATAAAAATCACTGCGATTTATCCGGGATTACACGCAAAGACGCTACAGGGCAATGTAAGGGAGCCGTTTGGCGATAAAAGACTGTGCTGAGGGAGAAGCACGAAAAGGAATATATTCATTTTTTAATATGTGTTTAAAGAACAACTTATTAAAGACCGTAGGAAGCTCTGAGGCACGAAGCGCATCGCTCGCGATAAATGTTGATATTGATGCGCTTCATTTTGCTCCGCCTATCCTATGCACTAGAAAATATCTGATAAAAATAATCATAGCCGTTCATCCATCGTTGTTTCGTTGAGGGGGGTAAATGGTTACAACTTATCCAATCATCCAAAATTATGGAGAGAATCCAATGCCAAATATTACTTTAGTTACGCTTGCCGGAATCAACGGTTTTAATATCGGCACCCAAGTTGCGCAAATGACACAGCCGGCAGGTAGCGACGAATGCGGTGCCTATGCTTTGGTTGCCGCCACCGGAGCTTTCGGCAATCCCCCGGTGGCGGCAAATACTGTTATCGCTTACAACGGCAATAATCAGTTATTGTCACCAGCTGATAACTTTCATCAGTTGGCGACGAAAGTTTACGTACTGACAGGTATTCTCAACATTCAGAGACTAATTGATCAGCGGCCTATCATCCCGGAACTGGTTGCTGCCAATGGCTACAATTCACCTGCTGCACTGGCGCAAGTCGCTATGACATTGGGTCGAGCGGTCACTGTCAATGCTACCCAGGCTGGTTTCGCACTCCTGAATCCGCTGTATCCCGGTGAGTACGCAAGATGCGTCGGAGTAGTGGGAGCCGGCAGCGTGCATGTCGGCACGGGAATGGCTCCTGTTAACTACGCAGCACCTCAGCCAGGCGAAACACACATTATCAGTGTACAAAATGGCGGCGGTGGTTTGCACATGCTGGCTCGGGGTTCCGACGGCAATTATTACGATCCGGGGAACGGCTCCCTGGGCAATACCTGGGGCGATCCGACTTTACCGGGATTTAACGCCGCAAGCGGTTACACCTTCGCCGGTTTGTGGCTGGTCTTGAGCTGATCCAGCCGGGTATCAGCGAATTTTGTAAGCGCGCTTGCGGTAAATTCCACTTTGTGGTCATGGTGATGGCAGTTCAAAGCTGTATTATTGTGGACAATACTCAGGTAGCTGGGTGGGCAACGTCTTTTTGTTTGCTCGCCTTTACGATACCGACACGTTTTCCGTGTTTGTATTTGTCTATACCTGGAACATAGTGGATGCTCCTCCGTCCGCAGGGTTTCTCGCATGATTCAAAGATAACGGCAGCATCAAAACGGTTGGGATGGGGGTTGCAAACCCCGTCCCACCATGCCTTTGTCAGGATAGTCTGTCGATCAATGTCTTTATTGGCTTCATTCGCTATTCTTTAAACTGGGTTATATGATCAGAGTTGTTGATAACGATGGCGTTCATGCGGAAATGTGGCTGGGGGGGAACGAAAACCATTATTGAGGCATGGATTGTTAAGGCATTTTTATTAAGTAAATCGGTAAAAGCTGTAATTAAGATTGCTCCAGCGTACTTATCGTTAATGGTTTAATTTGCTAAAGGAAAATCAGGCATTAGATACTTAACATTAAGTTGAGGGGCGAGGAAGAGGCGGGTGTCTGCCCGCTTGCGGAGCATGCTTATCGACCGCAATGTTGGGCGGCTTTATGCCGAATGCCCAACGTAAAGGCCGTAACGCTTGGCTGCACAGGGCAAGGTTGCATTTTCCAATTGAATCAAATAGACTGCAATTTGATTCAATTGACGGCATTTGTATAAATTTTCGCAGGTTTATTTCGAATGCATGTCGCTAAATAACGATAATAAAAATGATGAAAAAACAAATCTTTTATAAGCTTTTTCCAGCGAAATCATAAGAATCCAGCAAAAAATACCTCAACAGATCGCAAGCAAGATATTCATCCCGTTTGAATTGATCTCCTTGATAGCATTAAAGACTCTGCTGTTTCCGGAAAATAATTATATTTCTTTCGGCTCATGCGCGGTGATGCGCTGCTGCTGAGCAATTTTACATTGAAAACTTGATTGGGTTTGATTGAGAAAGCTTCCAATACTAATCCTTTAATTCGACTATACGGACCACAACTATGAACCACGAATACGGTCAAAGCCCCGATCGGCCCACCAGTATCTTGAATCTCACGATCCTTGATGCCAGCACGCTCACAGCTGAGGGCAAGGTCAATGCCGATACTCGCATTCAGGTTGGGGTCCGTAGCGCGGAGGTAAATACCACTCACCCGCTCGTCATCAGTACACCGACGCAGCGAATTCCCGACGTACTCTTCAACGCGATACTGGAACGCTCCCAAGCGGTCGCGTACGGCAAGGAGTTGGAGCTTTCGTTCCCCGAGCAGTTCTTGTCCATCGAGACCTTTGAGTACGACACCCTCTTTGACAACGAGCTGTACAGTGGCCACGAGCCTGTCATCTACGCGGTCAACAGTCTGCTTACACAGAAATTCGAGGCGGGGAGCGCCTTGGAGCGGGGACAGATACGCTATCGGGCAACCCCTGCTTCACTGATCGTCGGGGCGGTGCTCTACGACAACCTGGACAGCCTCTCTGACGCGCTTCAGCCGAAGCGGGACGGGATCGTCTCCCGCAGTATTCAGGTTGATTCCGACGAAGGTTCGCTTTTCAAGGAATATCACCGCATGTGCAGTATCCTCGTCCTTTTAGAGGGCGCCGAGCATCTCCCTGATTCAACCCCGAGCTACTCGGAGATTCGTTGGATCAGTGTTGCCGAATACCAGCAGATGTCGCGCTCCCGTTCGCTTATCCACATTGGCGACCAGTTTTCGGAGCAGTCGCTGGATTATTGTATCCACGGGATGTGTCTGTGTTCGTCGTTCGTCGTGCTTGACCGGGAAAATCAGCAAAGTGCAAGTGTTTAGCAGTTCAGAGATGCGCGCGCGCTTTCCAATATTTGACGAGGAGGCCGAACAACCCTTGGTGTATCTTGACCACGCGGCTTCATCCCAGAAACCACAGGAAGTAATTGACGCGATCGCTGGTTTCTATGCCCGCGATTACTCCAATATTCATCGCGGCATCCACCGCCTGAGTATGATCGCCTCCGATCGATACGAGGATGCGAGAACAGAAACCGCACGTTTCATCAACGCCCCGACGACTTCGCAGGTCGTTTTCGTTCGCGGCACCACCGAGGCGATCAACCTTGTTGCGCAGAGTTATGGCGAACAGATACTGAGGCCGAACGACGAGGTTCTTATCAGCGAGATGGAGCACCACTCCAACATTGTCCCCTGGCAGATTGTGTGCCGCCGTAGCGGTGCACGGCTGCGAGTAATCCCAATTACTAACGCTGGCGAGTTGGATCTCGATGCCCTCGACAACCTCTTGGGTCCGCAGACGAAGATTGTCTCCGTTTGCCACGTTTCGAACGTGCTCGGCACGATCAACCCAATTCAGGAGGTTGCTCGCCGCGTTCATGCGGCAGGGGCAGTCCTGGTGGTGGACGGGGCGCAGGCGATTACCAACACGCCCGTCGACGTGACTGCGCTGAGGTGTGATTTCTACTGCTTCTCAGCTCACAAGATATACGGGCCCACAGGTATCGGTGTGCTCTACGGGCGCGACGAGCTCCTGGCCCGGATGCCTCCGTACCAGGGCGGTGGAGGCATGATCGAGTCGGTCGGTTACGACAGCAGCACATATGCAGATATCCCCAGCCGTTTCGAAGCGGGAACCCCGCATATCGCAGGCGCTGTCGGTTTGAATGCCGCAATCCAGTTCCTTCGCGGGGTCGGGGAAGAGCAGTTTTACCAGCATGGTCGGGCATTGGCGTCCCATGCACTGGAGCGGCTCGCGGAGTTGCCGCGCGTCCGGCTGCTCGGTCGCGCGGCTCATCGCGCACCGATCCTTACTCTGGCGGTTGACGATATCCACGCCCATGATCTGGCAACCTTGCTCGATGAAAACGGCATCGCGGTGCGCGCCGGCCATCATTGCGCCACGCCCCTGTTGGACAAACAGGAAGTGAGCTCAGCGGTACGCCTCTCGTGCGGTATTTACAATACGCTCCAGGAGATCGACTTCTTCTTCGACCAGCTGGCAATAGCCTGCACACGACTCGGAAAGCCAATCACATGAATACTTCCCTCTATCAGCCGGAGATCCTTCGGCATTCCATGGATCCCGCCAATCGCTCGGAACCTACCGATTACTCCGTAAAGGCGTCGCTCCACAACCCTGTATGCGGGGATCAGATTACCCTGTTTCTCACCGTCGATTCCGACTGCATCAGTGCCGCTCATTTTACGGGCAGCGGCTGTGCTATATGCATCGCTTCGGCATCGATGATGACGACGAAGCTCGCTGGCGTTGCCGTCAGCGAGGCCAGTGGCTATCACCGGGCGATGGAAAGCGTCCTTGCCGGAAGCCCTGATGATCCCTTCGTCTGTGATGTCATCCGTCCCCTCACGGCGGTGGCCGGTTATCGAGGGCGGCTCAAGTGCACGCTTCTGGCGTGGCGAGCGTTGGATCGTGCCTTGGCCTCTTTATCCACACCCTCAGGAGACAACCCGTGAAAGAGTTATTGTTCATTCAGACAATCGACCAGCTCAAATCGGTCTATCGTCAGACCTACCTATCCATAGATCCCCGCCACGAAAGCTCGGCGGAGCACTCTTGGCACATGGCAATGATGCTGCTCTTGCTTGAGCGGTATGCGGCGGAGCCGTTCGATCTGCTTCGTGCAGTCAAGATGGCCCTCATTCATGACATTATCGAAATCGAGGCTGGGGACACATACGCCTTCGCGGTGTTCGATGCCGCTGAAAAGCACGAGCAGGAAAGAGTGGCGGCTGAGAATCTTTTCGGCATGTTGCCGTCGGAAGATCGGACCGAGCTCCTGGAGCTGTGGCACGAGTTTGAAGAACGAAAGACCCCCGAAGCACGCATCGTGAAGGCGATGGATGCCCTTCAGCCAATCCTTACCCACATGATGAACGAGGGCCGGTCTTGGCGGGAAAACGGCATCCGTCGTGAACAGGTGGCCAAGCGGGCCGGACTTCTGCGCCAGGTGTCGCCGGCGTTGTGGGAACGAGTGGAGGAGATGCTCGATACCGCCCAGCAACGAGGCTGGCTCCTATAGATCGAACCGTTCGTAGTTCATGCGGCGTCAGAATGGAGTTTACCGTCTGGACCAAACGCAATCTTTGTTTGCCCTCCATATTTCTAACCATAACTCATCGCCTTCTGATGCCGAAATCCATATAGATTGAGTTGGGAAACAAAATCTAACATTGATGGCATCGATTGTTGGGTTATTTTTAGTTAAGCAAGCCTGTAAAAACTGTAATAAGATAGGCGCAGTTTTTTTAAAAAAGAGTCATGCCATGCGACGTTTTATCCTACTGAGTTTGCTTGCCTTCCCGGTCTATGCTGTCGACGAGCGGCCGCCTGAACTTGAGGCTGTGCCGGAAGCGCCGGAACCGCCTATGCCGGTACAGAACGGTGAACACATGGAGCCTGATATTACCATTATTCGTAAAGGTAAAGACACCATCCAGGAATACCGTCGCGGCGGCAGACTTTATATGATAAAAGTCGTACCAGCTGTTGGGCCTCCCTATTATTTTCTCGATACCAATGGCGATGGCAAAATGGATGTGCGCCGTAACGATGGGGATAAAGATTCCAATGTTAACATGTGGAAGTTGTTGGAATGGTAGCCGCTTAAACCAGTGTCTGTATTTACTTGCATCACACGCCCGCAACTTGATCAATTCTTTAATGCCTATACCCTCGGTGAAGTCGTCAGTTTTGAGGGTATAACGGACGGCATAGATAATACCAATTATTTCGTAACAACCACGCAGGGCAGTTTCGTCTTAACGATATTTGAGTCGCTGACTGCCGATGATTTGCCGCATTTTTTAAAGCTGTTGTCGCATCTGGCCAAAAACGACATACCATGCCCCAGCCCCCAAAGTGACCGGCAGGCAAATTCATTGCGCGAGCTTAACAATAAACCGGCCGCGGTATTCAGACGTTTATCCGGCGCAGCAATAACATCCCCATCCATTTTACATTGTCA
>JAQTLI010000167.1 GCA_028714995.1 Methylobacter sp.
TGGAACGCATTGCTCTTGAAGACGAATACTTTATTGAAAAACAACTCTATCCAAATGTCGATTTTTATTCCGGCATAGTGCTACACGCTTTAGGCATACCCAGCAACATGTTTACCGCAATTTTCGCCATGGGTAGGACCGTCGGTTGGGTTTCGCATTGGGATGAAATGATATCTGATCCAGAACAAAGAATCGGACGTCCCCGGCAGCTTTATACTGGTGCGATAAGACGCGACATACCACTGCAACACACCAAATCTATCTAGAGACAAAACTAAGGCCTCAGAACATGAAATCAACAAGGATGCGGAATTCGATCCACATGATTTTACGCGCTATCAACGGTGAGTAAAAACTATACTGTTTGGCTTAGCAAATAAATTTGAAAGCTCATCGACAATAATATCTTAGCTTTTTAGTTTTCTAGCAAACTTAATTTTAGTAACGGATTTTCGTCATACCGCGCATGAATTCTGATATAAATAATATTTTAGACATAAAAAAAGCCGGATTAACCGGCTTTTCTTAAAATAAGAATTAATCTTCTATAGTGACAACTTCAGGCCTATCAACCAATTCAACATAAGCCATTGGAGCATCATCTCCAGGTCTAAATCCGCATTTCATAATACGTAAATATCCACCAGCCCTGTTTTGATAACGAGGACCTAGTTCATTGAAAAGTTTGGTTACAACCTCACGATCGCGTAAACGAGAGAAAGCAAGACGTCTTTTGGCAACGCTATCTTCTTTAGATAAAGTAATTAAAGGCTCGGCATAGCTTCTTAATTCTTTAGCTTTTGGTAAAGTTGTTTTTATTAGCTCATGCTTAAATAATGAACTGACCATATTACTAAACAGTGCCTTACGGTGGCTACTATTTATATTGAATTTTCTTCCGGATTTGCGATGTCTCATTGTAAGAAGACCTAATGTTAGTGTGTTATTGCGTGAGTTTGATCTGCAAGATTTTCGGGAGGCCAATTTTCCAACCGCATACCAAGAGACAAACCTTTTAAAGCAAGAATATCTTTTATTTCTGTTAAGGATTTTTTACCAAGATTTGGAGTTTTCAATAACTCAACTTCAGTACGTTGTATTAAGTCTCCAATATAAAAAATATTCTCGGCTTTTAAACAATTAGCAGAACGTACTGTTAACTCAAGATCATCAACAGGGCGAAGTAAAACGGGATCGAAAATTTCTTCAACTTCTGCTACTTCTTCTGTAAGCTGCTCATTTACTTTTTCAAAATCAACAAAAACAGAAAGTTGATCATGAAGTATTGTCGCAGCTAACTTGATAGTTTCCTCTGGGTCAACTGTTCCATTTGTTTCCAATTCAATTATTAATTTATCAAGATTAGTTCGCTGTTCAACACGAGTACTTTCAACCTGATAAGCCACCTTAACGATTGGACTAAATGAGGCATCAAGCTGAAGCGCACCAACAACCAAATTATTCTCAGAACTTGATTTACGAGCACTTACAGGCTCATATCCTCTTCCTCTGCGAACCCTGATTTTCATATTTAAGACGCCAGCCTGTGTTAAATTGGCGATCACTAAGTCAGGATTAATAATTTCCACATCATGAGGAATTATAATATCACCAGCTGTAATGCAACCCGCTCCATTTTTTGATAGAGTAAGCTCAACTTCATCTTTAGAATGAAGAATAACTGCTAATTTTTTAAGATTAAGCAAAATATCGATCACGTCTTCTTGGACACCCTCAATTGTGGTGTACTCATGAAGGACGCCTTCAATTTCAACATCTGTAACTGCACAGCCAGGAATTGTAGACAAAAGCACACGTCTCAAGGCATTGCCAAGAGAGTGACCAAAACCTCTCTCAAGGGGTTCAATAACAATCTTAGAATGATTAGGTGTTTTGCTAACAACCTCAACTAATCGAGGCTTCAGTAAGCCAGAAATAGAATTCTGCATTTATATCCCTCAGAACTGCAATTATTTAGAGTAAAGTTCCACAACCAACTGTTCATTTATATCGCTTCCTAAATCTGCGCGATCTGGAAGAGTACTAAATGTCCCAGTCATTGTTTTAGAATTAACTTCAACCCAAGAAGGAAATCCATACTGCTCAGACACTGTTAAAGCATCGATAATTCTTTGTTGTTTTTTAGCTTTTTCTCTAACCATCAGAACATCACCAGGAGAAACCTGGTATGAAGGCACATTGATCAAAGAATCGTTAACTTGGATGGATTTATGGCTCACCAACTGACGAGCTTCTGCACGAGTAGAAGCAAAACCCATACGATAAACAACATTATCCAGCCTAGACTCTAAAAGATTCAACAGATTTTGACCTGTTGCTCCTTTTTTCATATCTGCAGATTTATAGTAATTTCTAAATTGCTTTTCCAAAATTCCATACATTCTGCGCAACCGCTGCTTCGCTCTTAACTGAAGAGCATAGTCAGAACTTCTTGTGCGCTTAGCACCATGTTGACCTGGACGTTGATCCAGTTTACATTTATTTTCCAGGGACTTTCCTCTGCTCTTTAAAAACAGATCAGTACCTTCTCTTCGACTTAATTTACAAGTAGGTCCAAGATATCTTGCCATAACAAACTACTCCAGATTTTTATACGCGGCGTTTTTTGGGCGGACGGCAACCATTATGTGGAATTGGCGTCACATCAACAATATTATTTATTTTGAACCCCAGATTATTCAGGGATCGCACTGCGGATTCGCGACCCGGACCTGGGCCTTTAATCATGACATCAAGATTTTTCATGCCGAATTCAAGTGCAACAGTTCCAGCCTTCTCGGCGGCTACCTGTGCTGCAAATGGCGTGCTTTTTCTAGATCCACGAAAGCCAGATCCACCAGATGTTGCCCATGAGAGCGCATTACCTTTTCTATCTGTGATAGTTATTATTGTATTATTAAAAGATGCGTGTACATGAACAATGCCATCTGCAACTTCTTTTTTAATACGTTTTCTTGAACGGTTTTGACTAGCCATTATTAAATCTCTTAAAGGAATATCTTATTTTCTGATAGCCTTGCGCGGGCCTTTACGAGTACGAGCATTAGTTCTCGTTCTCTGACCTCTTAAAGGCAAGCCTCTGCGATGCCTTATTCCGCGATAGCAACCAAGATCCATCAAACGTTTTATATTCATAGAAACTTCACGACGAAGATCACCTTCAACTGTCATCTTCGAAACCACGGTACGAATAGATTCTAATTGCTCTTCAGTCAGTTCTTTTATTTTGACTGAAGGCGTTATACCTACTTCGACGCAAATTTCACTTGCAGTCTGACGACCAATACCATATATAGCAGTTAAAGCAATCACTGCATGTTTATGATCTGGTATATTTATCCCGGCAATACGTGCCATCTAGATACTCCCCTGAGTAATGCTCTAAAGTTAAGCGCCGAATTATAGCATTGCATAAATTATGGCGCAACGATTATTATCCTTGACGCTGTTTATGCTTTCCATCTTCACAGATAACTCTAACAACACCATTTCTTTTTACGACTTTGCATTTTCTACAAATTTTTTTAACAGAAGCACGAACTTTCACAAATAACTCCTAGGTTGCTTTTGTACAATAAATTATTTTTTTAGATTGGCTTTTTTCATCAAGCCTTCGTATTGTTGGGACATAATATGCGTTTGCATCTGAGAGATGAAATCCATTATGACCACTACAATAATCAATAAGGATGTACCACCAAAATAAAACGGAACGTTCCAATAGACTATCAAAAACTCTGGTAACAGACACACCAAGGTAATATAAAAGGCTCCGATTAGCGTCAATCGAGTCATTACCTTATCAATGTAAGAGCTTGTTTGAATACCAGGCCTAATTCCAGGCAAGAAAGCACCGGATTTTTTTAAATTTTCAGCTGTTTCTTTTGAATTAAATACTAAAGCCGTATAAAAGAAACAAAAGAATATAATTGCAGCCGCATAAAACATAACATACACAGGCTGTCCTGGCGATAACATGGTGGCAATATCTTGCAACCAAGTAAACCCCTCACTATTTCCAAACCAACCAGCAATAGTAGCGGGAAACAAAATTATACTCGATGCGAAAATAGGAGGTATAACACCAGCCATATTAAGTTTCAAAGGCAAAAAACTACTTTGCCCAGCGTACATTTTACGACCCTGTTGTCTTTTAGGATAGTTAATGAGAATCCTTCTCTGCCCTCTCTCAACAAAAACCACAAGCGCTGTTACAGAAATTGACAACAATAATAATAGGATAATAAATGCACCATTCATTTCTCCTGTCCTTGCCAATTCTAACGTACCGCCAATGGCTTTAGGCAATCCAGAAACGATACCAGCGAAAATGATAAGCGAAATACCATTACCTATTCCACGCTCGGTAACCTGCTCGCCCAACCACATCAAGAAAATAGTACCTGTAACCAGTGTAATTGCTGTAATGACAATGAAACTGATACCTGGGTTCAAGACAACTGAAAGGCCACCAGCAGTTTGATTTTGCAAAGCCAGAGAGATACCAATCGCCTGGAAAGTCGCCAAAACCACTGTGCCATACCTAGTATACTGTGATATTTTACGCCTTCCTGACTCACCCTCTTTTTTTATCTGCTCCATTGCCGGTATAACAACCGTCATCAATTGCATAATAATCGATGCCGAAATATAGGGCATAATTCCAAGTGCAAAAAGACTAAGTCTCATCAAAGCTCCACCTGAAAACATGTTAAACATATCCAGGATCGATCCGCTCTGTTGTTCAAACATAACGGCTAGCGCTTTTGGATCAACCCCAGGAACAGGAATATGGGCACCGACTCTATATACAATAAAAGCACCCAGAACAAAAAGTAGTCTAGCTTTCAGTTCCGAAAAACCACCCGCTTTATCAGTTATCCGTGCTCTTGAAGTACTCACTTAAACCTCTACTTTTCCGCCAGCAGCTTCTATAGATACCCTGGCTCCACTAGTTACTTTTATACCTTTGATAGTAACAGCCTTAGTTAGCTCACCGGATTTAATTATTTTTGCTTTTTTTGTAAAGGCAGGAACGATATTGGCACCAATTAAAGTCTTAAGATCTATGACATCAACATTCAATCCGCCCAGCTCATTTAATCTGACCTCAGCTGAATATTTACTAATTAGTGAAGTAAATCCAATCTTAGGCAAACGGCGTTGCAAGGGCATTTGTCCGCCCTCGAAACCAACTTTATGAAAGCCACCACTACGAGACTTTTGCCCCTTATGACCTCTTCCACAAGTTTTACCAAGAGTACAGCCAATTCCTCGACCTACTCGTTTAGATTTTTTTCGAGCACCTTCACTTGAACGAATAGTATTTAGAAACATTATATTTCCTCGAATTTTAACATGTACGATACTTTATTTATCATACCGCGGTTTTCAGGTGTATTAAGTACAACTACCGTCTGGTTTATTTTGCGCAAACCCAAACCTTTTAAACAGGCTTGATGACGAGGTAACCGCCCATATTTGCTTTTAGTCATCGTAACACTTATTTTATTGCCAGCCATTACTACTACCCAATAATCTGTTCAACTGATAAGCCGCGTTTTGCAGCTATTTGGTTAGCGCTATGCATTCCTGTGAGACCATTAATTGTTGCTCTAACAACATTAATAGGATTACTAGTTCCAATGCATTTAGCTAATACGTTATGTACCCCAACGACTTCAAATACTGCTCTCATTGCCCCGCCAGCTATAATGCCTGTACCTTCTGAAGCAGGCTGCATATAAACCTTAGCCGCACCAGTAGTATTCATAATAGCATATTGCAATGTGTCGCCTTTTAAAGAAACTTTACGCATATTTTTACGCGCTTGCTCCAAAGACTTTTGTATTGCAATAGGTACTTCGCGAGCTTTGCTAACGCCGTATCCAACTCTGCCTTCGCCATCACCAACTACTGTTAGTGCTGTGAAGCCAAAAACTCTACCGCCTTTTACGACTTTTGCAACACGTCTTACATTAACTAATTTTTCTTGCAAACCATCTGCACTAACCTGAGAAGGTGCTGTAGACATCTTATTCCCCTAAAATTTTAAACCGGCTTCACGTGCAGCATCAGCTAATGCTTTAACGCGACCATGGTATTTAAATCCTGAACGATCAAAAGCAACTTCAGAAACTCCAGCAGCTATTGCTTTTTGTGCAATAAATTTACCTACTTCAACTGCAGCGCTTATATTTCCAGTATTTTTTAACGTCGATTTAATTTCAGCCTGAGTTGTAGAAGCACTAGCCAATGTAGTCGTTCCATCAGCACTAATAACTTGAGCGTAAATATGTTGCGAAGTCTTGTGAATTGACAAACGTGTTGTGCTTAATTTCTTAATTTTGCTACGCAATTTTAATGCGCGCTTCATACGAGATTGTTTCTTATCCATTACGCTACCTTACTTCTTCTTAGCTTCTTTTCTTGCAA
>JAQTLI010000168.1 GCA_028714995.1 Methylobacter sp.
CGGCCATCTTGTGTTCGGTACTTTGCATACCACCTCGGCGGCAAAAACCATCGACCGTATTATTGATGTATTTCCCGCCGCAGAAAAAGACATGATCCGCTCCATGCTTTCTGAATCATTGCAGGCCGTTATTTCGCAAACGCTACTCAAGAAAATTGGCGGAGGACGCGTTGCCGCGCATGAGATTATGGTCGGTACGTCCGCTATCAAAAACCTGATTCGTGAAGCTAAAGTCGCACAAATGTATTCTGCCATTCAAACCGGGCGCAAGGAAGGCATGCAGACGCTGGATCAGAACCTGAAAGAGCTGATTGATAAAGGCTTGATCACTGCAAAAACAGCAATGGCTAAAGCCGTTAATAAAGATATGTTCCGTTAAGAGGCAGTTATGGATTTTAAAGCGCTACTTGCATTGATGGTGCAGAAAAAAGCATCCGATTTATTTATCACCGCTGGCAGAGCGCCGACCATCAAAGTCGATGGTGCACTGGTTGAGGTTTCCAAAACGCCGCTGACAGCAGAGCAGGCCTTGAGTATTATCCAGAGCATCATGAATCAGCGGCAGAGGGATGAGTTTGAAAATACCAAGGAGTGCCAGTTTGCAATAGGATTTCAGGACATGGGTCGATTCAGGATTAGCGCTTTTACCCAGCGTGATTCGGCAGGTATGGTGTTGCGGCGCATTGAAAATGAAATACCTGATGCAGAGGCCCTGCATCTGCCGCCTGTATTAAAAGATTTAATTATGGAAAAGCGTGGCCTCATTCTATTTGTAGGTGGTACCGGCACCGGCAAATCAACATCGTTAGCTGCCCTGATCAAACATCGTAATCAAAACAGCACCGGGCATATCATTACTATTGAAGACCCTATAGAGTTTCAACATCCCCATATCGGCTGCATTATCACCCAGCGCGAGGTGGGGCTTGACACGGAGTCTTACGAAGTGGCCTTAAAAAATACCCTGCGTCAAGCGCCTGATGTGATACTCATCGGCGAAATCAGGACACGGGAAACAATGCAGAATGCGATCACTTTTGCTGAAACCGGGCATCTGTGCCTGTCTACCCTGCACGCAAACAATGCCAACCAGGCGTTAGACCGGATCTTGCATTTTTTCCCGGAAGAAATGCATCCCCAGTTATTTATGGATTTGTCGTTGAACCTGCGTGGTATTGTTGCCCAGCAATTGATCAAGCGAGTGGATGACAAAGGCCGCTATCCTGCAATTGAAATATTACTTAATACGCCTTTGTCCAAGGATTACATCCGCAAAGGCGAGATCAATAAACTCAAGGAGTTAATGAAAGATTCGCGTGAGCAGGGCATGCAGACTTTTGATCAATCGCTCTACGATTTGTATATGGCTGGAAAAATCAGCTATGACGATGCATTGAACTCGGCAGATTCCAGAAACGAAGTCCGCTTGATGATCAAACTGGGGACTGAAAATGCAGGCGCTTTTGAAAATAACGAAATGATGCTGGCAGCAACCGAAGACGATCAAGGCTCACTTTATTAATAGTTCAAGATATCAAAAGTAAGCACTTTACGACTGCAAGGACAGATATTTGCTCCTCGGAAATTGCTCCTGCATTACTCTACTGCACGCCATCCATGGCGTTATGTAATATCCGCTCACCACGCTCATCCAAGTTGATTATGCAGGAGTAGGGCAATATAGGAGCCATTGCCGAGGCGAAGGTTCAGCCCTGTGCCCTAAAAAATAATGATAGAATTGTAATATCGATTTTATTTGAAACTAAGCGAGAACTTATGACTGCTCCAGAAGCGCTATATGAATCAACACTGTCTTCTTTAAAGCTTCGTGCTCGCGGAAAAGTGCGCGATATTTACGATATTGATGATAAGCACATGCTGATTGTGACGACCGACAGGCTTTCTGCATTTGATGTGATTTTGCCTGATCCGATTCCCGGCAAAGGACGAGTTTTAACCAGCGTTTCAAATTTCTGGTTTGAAAAATTGAAGCACATTATGCCCAATCATTTAGCCGATATCCCGTTGGAGCAGGTTGTTCCCGATGCTGCAGAGCATGCGCAAATCGAAGGCCGTGCCATTGTCGTTAAATTATTAAAGCCGCTGCCGGTTGAAGCGATAGTGCGCGGCTATCTGAT
This sequence comes from Methylobacter sp., assembly GCA_028714995.1. Lineage (GTDB taxonomy): Bacteria > Pseudomonadota > Gammaproteobacteria > Methylococcales > Methylomonadaceae > Methylobacter_A. The sequence goes on from JAQTLI010000168.1 coordinate 2,139, forward strand.
CGGTTCCGGCTGGAAAGACTACCAAAAGACCGGTTCTGTCTGCGGCATTAAGTTGCCCGAGGGCCTGCAGCAGGCGCAGCAATTACCGGAGCCCATTTATACGCCGTCCACAAAAGCAGAAGTGGATCAACATGACGAAAACGTCTCATTTGAAGCAACCGTTGAGCTGATGGGACAGGACATGGCAGAAAAAGTACGCGATGCCAGCCTGAAACTATACAAGGAAGCCGCCGCCTACGCCAAAGAGCGGGGCATCATTATTGCCGATACCAAATTTGAATTCGGCGTTGATGATGACGGTGTTCTGTACCTTATCGATGAGGCTTTAACGCCGGATTCGTCACGGTTCTGGCCTGCCGATCAAGATCAGGTCGGCATCAGTCCGCCCAGGTTCGACAAGAAATATGTCGGTGACTATCTGGAAACGCTGGACTGGGATAAAACCGCGCCCGGACCCCATTTGCCTGCCGAAGTAGCCGAATACTGCGCGAAAAAATACCGCGAAGCGGAAGTCAGGCTAACGCAAGGCTGATTCTGGCGAACAATCAGAAGGCTGTTTGCTTCGTGCTCTAACGGGTTGCGAAGCAAACAGGCATGCCTCATAACAATCCATGCTCAGCAAAAGAGTAAGGTTGTCCGTCACCGATAATAAAATGATCCAGTACCCGTATATCAAACAAGGCCAGTGCCTGTTTGAGTTTTTCGGTTATCTGTTTATCGGCCTGACTGGGCTCGGAGATACCGGACGGGTGGTTATGGGCAAAGATGACGGCCGCCGCATTATGGCGTAGTGCCTGCTTGGCGACTTCCCTAGGATAAACCGATGCGCCGTCTATGGTGCCTCTGAATAATTCATCCAGCTGAATGACGCGGTGCTGGTTATCCAGAAATAAACAGGCAAACACTTCGTAACTGTAGCCGCGAAGTTGTGCGCTGAGATAGGAGCGGGTGATTTCCGGGCTGGTTAGTGCATCGCCACGCTGCAGGGCTTCTTTAAAATGTCGTCTGGCCATTTCCAGCACTGCCTGGAGTTGTGCATAAGTGGCGTCGCCCAAGCCTTTGCTCTGGCAAAAGCGTTGCTGGTCGGCACCTAACAATGCCTTCAAAGAGCCGAAATCAGTCAACAGTTCACGGGCTAAATCAACCGCTGATTTTCCGGGCGAGCCGGTGCGTAGAAAAATAGCCAGCAGTTCGGCGTCGGTTAAAGCGGTCGAGCCACGTTGCAGCAGTTTTTCTCTGGGCCGGTCTTCTGCCGGCCAATCCCTAATTGCCATAAACCTCATCCTATTCGATTGAAATTTAAGCATAGAAGAATTTCCCTATACTTGCCATAATAATGCATTTGTAGACGTTTCTGGATATCACTATTAACAAGCACATTTTATTAGCTATCAGCGGCGGCATTGCCGCTTACAAGTCGGCTGAACTGGTCAGACTGTTGCGAAAGCAGGGCGCTGAGGTGCGGGTGGTGATGACCCCTTCAGCCATGCAGTTTATCAGTCCGCTCACTTTTCAGGCGCTTTCCGGCAACCCGGTGCATACCGAGTTGTTTGATACAGATGACGGCTGCATGAATGCAGGAGGTAGAGCAATGCATGGAGCAATTGCCGAGGAAAATGCGATGGGCCATATCAATTTGGCGCGCTGGGCTGATGCGCTGGTTATCGCTCCGGCAACGGCCAATACCATTGCCAAATGCAGTCACGGTTTGGCTGACGGCTTGTTATCAACGCTGTATCTTGCGGCCACCTGTCCTGTTTATGTCGCGCCTGCCATGAATCAGGCCATGTGGAATAAGGCGGTAACGCAGCAAAACATGCAAAAACTCAAGGCTCATGGTGTTATTGTCATCGGTCCCGAGCAAGGCGATCAGGCCTGCGGCGAAACCGGCTTTGGCAGGATGTCCGAACCGGCGGAAATTTGCTCCCGCTTACTGGCCGAACCGAAAGAGCAGTTCTTAAAAGGGTTGAAGGTTTTAATCAGCGCCGGACCAACCCGGGAACCCTTAGACCCGGTGCGCTACATCACTAATCGCAGCTCCGGGAAAATGGGTTATGCGCTGGCCAATGCCACATTGAAAGCTGGTGCAGAAGTAACGCTGGTGAGCGGCCCGGTGATGCTGACGGCGCCTGTTCATGCTGACATTGTCAGGGTGGAAACGGCGGCGCAAATGTACGAGGCGGTTATTTCCAGGGCTTCGAAGCATGATATTTACATCGGTGCGGCTGCTGTTGCTGATTACAGCCCTGTCGTCATGGAACAGCAGAAAATAAAAAAACAGGCGGAACAAACAACGCTTACGCTGCAAAAAACCAGGGATATTCTGGCGGAGGTCGCGCAACTGGATCAACGGCCGTTTACGGTTGGATTTGCCGCCGAAACTCATGATCTTGAAGCCTATGCGCAGGATAAACTGGCGCGAAAAAAACTGGATATGATTGCCGCAAACTGGGTGGGGCATGAACAGGGCGGCTTTGACAGCGAGCAAAATGCACTGCAGGTTTTCTGGGCAAATGGCCAGAAAACCTTGGCAATGACCGACAAAAATCATATAGCAGAGCAATTAATCAGCTTAATCGCAGAAAGGATGGAAACTAAAAAAGCATGAAAAAAATACAGCTTAAAATTCTGGATGGCCGTTTAGGCAAAGACATTCCATTACCGGAGTATGCGACAGCGGGCTCTGCCGGTTTGGATTTGCGCGCCTGTCTGGATGAGGCGGTTGAATTGAAGCCGGGGGAGACGGTGTTGATTCCAACAGGCCTGGCTATTCATATTGACGATCATCAGCTAGCCGCTGTTTTATTGCCAAGATCAGGTCTGGGTCACAAGCATGGCATCGTCCTGGGCAATCTTGTGGGGCTGATTGATTCAGACTATCAGGGGCAGGTTTTTGTTTCGTGCTGGAACCGTGGCGATAAGGCTTTTACCATCAATATCGGTGAGCGGATTGCGCAAATGGTTTTTGTGCCGGTAGTGCAGGTGCAGTTCGAACAGGTAGCCGAGTTTGATGAAAGCTTGCGTGGCATCGGTGGCTTTGGCCATACAGGCCGTCATTAAGCTGTTTCAATGATCCTGACTGTCGATGCAAGTTTTGTTTGCAGGGCAGCGAAGGCTTTCCGTCTAACTGTGCCTTCACTGGTAACTCGTTTTGAAGCCGATACACAAAACGCATTGCTCAGCATTCAAAAGCAATTCAGACAACTTATGAAGAAAATAAAACCCGATATTGCATTACTTTTTTAAGAATGAGAAACCAGAACATGAAGGAAAAAAGAACAGCCCACCAGATAGCCGATGTACTGATTGAGGCTTTGCCCTATATTCAGCGCTTTAAAGGCAAAACCATCGTGGTTAAATTTGGCGGCAATGCCATGGTAGATGAAGAGCTTAAACACAGCTTTGCCAGGGATATCGTATTGATGAAGTTGGTCGGCTTAAACCCGATAGTTGTTCATGGCGGCGGGCCGCAAATTGGCCAGTTGCTGGAAAAATTAGGCAAAACAACAGGCTTTATCGATGGCATGCGCATCACTGACAGCGAAACCATGGACGTGGTTGAGATGGTGCTGGGCGGACTGGTGAACAAGGAGATTGTTAATTTAATCAATATGCACGGCGGCAAAGCGGTAGGCTTGACCGGCAAAGATGGCAATTTTATTAGGGCAAAAAAACTGCATCTAACTCCTCGCGACACGCTTCCCCCGGAGATTATTGATCTAGGTCATGTCGGTGAAGTAAGCAGCATAGACCCGGCGGTTCTTGATATGGTCGGCAGCAGTGACTTTATTCCGGTGATTGCCCCCATCGGTGTTGGCGATGATGGACGATCCTATAATATCAATGCCGATCTGGTCGCCGGTAAAATTGCCGAACAGTTAAAAGCCGAGAAATTGATTTTACTGACTAATATTCCGGGCATTCTGGACAAGCAAGGAGAGTTGCTGACCGGCTTGTCAATCAAAAAGACAGAAGAGCTTATTGCCGATGGCACCATTTCCGGCGGCATGATCCCCAAAACCCGCTGCGCTACCGATGCGATAAAAGGCGGCGTGACCAGTGTGCATATTATTGATGGTCGTGTTGATCATGCAGTGTTGCTGGAGTTGTTTACCGATCAGGGTGTCGGCACTTTGCTGCTGAATGGGTAGGCTAAGGAACGGGAATTCAATAAGTCCAGAACTCTGAGTTACAAATTAAGTTAGCGCTTATGGAGTATTTCGGTTATGTTTTGAAAATGAAAATAGCAACCTACGCCCCTGAAGTCGAAGCGCAAAT
>JAQTLI010000169.1 GCA_028714995.1 Methylobacter sp.
CCTGGGCTTCCCAAGCATTAATGCAGATTTGCAAAGCTCTTGGATCAGCATTACCTATGTCTTCAGAAGCAATCCTGACGATACGCCTGGCTAAATAGGATAGGTCACAACCAGCATCCATCATCCGGCACAGCCAGTAGAGTGAGGCATCGGGCGAACTGCCGCGAACTGATTTATGCAGCGCTGAAATCTGGTTATAAAACTCTTCTCCCTGATTATCAAAGCGCCGTACCCCGCCAGTAAGCACTTCCCGGGCAACCTGTTCATCAATAACCCGCCTCCCCTTTGCCCCGGCAAGCTCTACGGCGATTTCCAGCAAATTCAGCAGTCTCCTGGCATCACCATCAGCCGCTTGGGCGAATTGCTGTTTAATGTCATCCGCCATTTCGACAGCCAGACTGCCCAGTCCACGCTCCTGATCGGTTAAGGCTTTATCTATTACCGTCAGTAAATCTTCAGAAGTTAAAGCATTAAGCACATAGACACGCGCCCGCGACAATAACGCGTTATTGAGTGCAAAAGATGGATTTTCGGTGGTTGCGCCGACAAAGTAAACCGTGCCATCTTCCACATGCGGCAGAAAAGCATCCTGCTGTGATTTGTTAAACCGATGTACTTCATCGACGAATAAAATGGTACGCCGATGCTGTTCCAACTGGATTTTTTTGGCTTCGCTAACCGCTGCCCTGATTTCCTTAACGCCGGACAACACCGCCGATATCGGCATGAATTCCGCATCCGAATGCTGCGCAATGAGTCGCGCCAGTGTTGTCTTCCCTGTGCCTGGCGGCCCCCAGAAAATCATGGAATGCAATCGCCCTGAAGCGATGGCCTCATAAAGCGGCTTGCCGGGTTTCAGGATATGTTGCTGCCCGACATAATCCTCCAGCAACCTCGGCCGCATTCTGTCGGCCAATGGCTTTGTTAAGTCATCAAACACGCAAGTGACTCAAATCGTGATGATTAATCAGAAAAAACATCAACACCCTTGGGCGCGTTAAATTGAAACAAGGTCTGTTTTATCGGCGGATTCAGTATAACGTTGGAAAAATAAATGCGCGTTAGCTGACCAAAATTATCGCTTAACTCCATTCCACCCAGCGACCCTTTATCCAGGCCTATCAGAATATATTTAAAGCTGCTTTCCTGATTTTTAGGCAATAACTTTACCCACTGTAAATCGCCGTCTACACCCTGGTCTTTCATAATGAAATTATCTTCCAATGATATATCACCACTCAGCAACAATGCCGGCGTTGAACCCAATGACTCATCGAGCTTTTTAATGGTAACCTGCTCCAGGTCCGTATCATAAAACCAGACCTTTCCTGAATTGGCCACAATCTGCTGCTGAAAGGGTTTCAGATAATCCCAGCGGAATTTTCCTGGTCGCTGCAAATAAAAAACACCATAACTGGTTTGAACAGGATTGCCGGCTTCATTAATCAATACCTGTTTGAAGTCAGCTGTGAGTGACTTTGATTCCTTTAAAAAGGCTTTCAACTGTTTAACAGGTTTATCTTCTGCACTTGTGCCATCAACAGCATAACTTGCACTATTAAAAAATAATACGGCCATTAAACTAGCGAAAATTGTAACTTTACTCATAAATGCTCTTTTTAATTATTCGGTAACAAATCATTAATCCACGATTCAACTGGATTAACGGTTGAATCCACGCATGGCGAAAATTCAACCGGCGCTGAACCGGCAATATAAGGGTACTGCTTCGCCCCTACGCAATCTTCATTGGCTAATAAGCCATTAACCGGATCAACCCAGGCCATTTTAATATTGTCTGGTGGAATCAGATTCACCGGCTGGTTTGAAATTTTCTTCATTAACGATGTCCATACTTGCAAGGCACCGCTTGCACCGGTTAAACCTGCCGGTTTGTTATCATCCCGACCAATCCAGACAACGGATAAATAATCACCGGTGTAACCGGCAAACCAGCTGTCTTTTGAATCATTTGTAGTACCTGTTTTACCAACCAAACCATAGTCTTTTGGAAAATCTGCATATGCCGAGCTTCCTGTGCCTCTGTACATAACCTCCTGCAACATGGTATTAACAATGTAAGTTGCCGAAGGATCCACTGCCTGTTTAACGGTAAACGGATAACTTTGTAAGCGTGCGCCATCGGCGGCGACAACTGCCCTGATACCTCTTATTGGTGTTGAAAACCCGTCACCGGCCAGTGTTTGGTACATTTGGGTCACTTCCATCGGTGTCAATTGCGCAGCTCCCAGCAAGAACGACGGAAACAGATCAACCGGTCTGGTAACACCCATACTTCTTAATGTTTTAACCGTTCTGGCAACGCCGACATCCATACCTATCCGAACAGTGGCTAAATTGTAAGAATGCGCCAATGCCGTATGCAGTCCGACAGTCCCATGCTCTTTGTGGTCATAGTTTTTGGGACTCCAGTCATTACCATTCGGGCCTTTAACCAAAATAGCAGTATCGCTTACCGGCGTGGTAATTGTGTATCTATTTGGATACTCCAGTGCTGTCAAATAAACGATTGGCTTTATCAATGATCCAATCGGCCTAACTGCATCTAATGCGCGATTAAATCCCGCCCCTGCTGTTTCACGACCGCTCACCAAGGCTGCAATTTCACCGCTATCTCTACGCGTCACCACAACTGCGGTTTCAAGGTCTTTAGTTCTAGGCAGTTTTTCCAGCTGATTTAACTTTTCGGTAACGGTCTTTTCCAGTGTATCCTGAACACCGGTATCCAGGGTGGTAAAAATCCTTAACCCCTCAGAAGTTAGGTCTTCCTCTCTATATTCTTCCCTTAATTGCCGCTTGACCAGATCAAGGAAGCCAGGATAGCGATTGGTTGAGCGATGCGTATTGGCAATCACGCTTAAAGGCTTGGCTTTTGCCTCTACCGCCTGTTTTTCGGTGATATAGCCTTCTGCCGCCATCTCATCCAACACCAGATCACGCCGTTGCAGGGCGCGATCAGCATAACGTCTCGGATCGTAATAAGAAGGACCACGAACCAGCGCAACCAATGAGGCCACATGTTCCAGGGGCAAATCCTTTAAAGAGCTGCCAAAATAGAACTCGCTGGCCAGACCAAAGCCATGCACAGCGCTGCCGCCATCCTGACCCAAATACACTTCATTCAAGTAAGCTTCCAGAATGGCATTCTTGCTGTAGCGAGCTTCCAGTATCATCGCCATAAAGACTTCATTGACTTTACGCACCAAACTGCGTTCAGACGTTAAATAAAAGTTTTTTACCAGCTGCTGAGTGATGGTGCTGCCACCCTGCACAATGCCGCCTGCAAGAACATTCGCCCACATTGCCCTGGCAATTCCCCGAAATGAAATACCAAAATGCTCGTAAAAATCCCGGTCTTCCGAGGCAAGCAATCCCTTAATAAGGGCATCCGGCGCCTCTTCCAGTTTAATTAAAATACGGTCTTCTTTTATGGTGGGATATAAACTGCCAATTTGCACTGGGTCCATGCGCACAATGGCAAGATCTTTCGACTGCGCCACATCAATAATGTTTTCTATGGCTGAATCGGTAAAACTTACACGCATGAGAATGCTGGGTTGTTTTTGATCCCAGAAAGTAAAATCCCTGGTTTTTACAGTGACTTGCTGCCCTTTTTTTAAATATGTTCCTTCCGAAGATAAATGAGCATCCTGCCGGTAATGCAGCTCCTGCAATAACGCTTCAAACTTTGCGGCCGTGAGATTATAACCTGCATAAAGCTCAACCGGGCTGGCATAAACATGTGCCGGAATAGCCCAGCGCTTGCCTTCAAACTGCTTGCGAACGTTGTAATCCAGATAGCCCAGATAACTCAGTAGAATAAATGTAAATCCAACAAAAAAAATCAGCACCATATTCCTAAACCAACTGGAGGTAGTTTTTTTGGTTAGCTTTTTTTTGTCATATCTAGAACCGCGTTTTCTTGTATTTTCTGCCATAACCTCTTACAACATTCATTATTTTATTAACTATAATCCATAATCTGGTTTTGTATTATACATAAACATGATTACCAAAATCAGGAGTCGTCAATTTATCCCTCTAATAATGAACATAAAATGAACAATACCGGCTAACTTTAAAATAACTCAAGTCCAATCAATCGGTATATCGGCTCTTTGCAAGGCATCGTTAATTTGAAAAACATTTCGCTCCAAGAACTGCCCACTCGTTTTACCAAAAATATAACTCTGCTCATAATTGACAGCTATTTCTCTTAAAAGCTTAATCGTTTTTGGATATTGAACAATTTCAGCTATGGCTTTTTTACCTATTTTTTCAATCTGGCGCATTGGATGGACTTGGTCATTTAAATCCTGATTACTCGGTGAGTTTACAGAAGCGGTACATTACATGCATAAGAGCCGCTAATTATCTGTGTAAAATGGGCATCGAGAATGCCCCTCTCAACAGATTTTGCAACAATATACCTGCGGATGATTCAAGCAACATCATTGATAAAAACACATAATCAATTTGAAGCTGTTTTACTTCCCCTATTCAACACACCACTAGCCGTAGAACGCGTTGTTGCAGATAACAAAGTATTTTGTCTATGCAGATAATACTATTTTCCCGGTCGTATGCCCGGCTTCCAGCAATTTATGCGCTTCTGCGGCATCTGCCAGGGAAAACTGTTTACTGATGTGCGTTTTTAACAGGCCATTATCAACCCAAGAAGCACATTGTTTTAGGATTTCAACGTGTTTGTCTCTTGCCTCAGGCAAGTCTCTGAGCATGGGCGTTAACATTAGCTCAAAGCCTATCAATAAATTACGCATTCTGGCTTCAGCCAGACTCAGTTCACCTGGATCCAGTAAGGTCACCAGTCGGCCAAAATGTGAAGTCACCGCGATACTCTCTTTAAACACAGACGAGCCTACCGTATCAAAAATCAGATCAGCACCTTTACCATCAGTAAGATGATTCACGGCATTAGCAAAACCATCCTGCTTATAAAGAATGACATCATCAGCCCCCATAGTCTTTACAAATTCTGCTTTTTGCTCGGAGCTCACGGTTGTAATCACCCTAGCACCCTTCAATTTCGCCAGTTGTATCGCCACATGCCCCACACCGCCCGCTCCGGCATGAACAAGTACGGTCTGCCCGGATTGCAATCCGCCACGATCAAACAACGCGCCCCAGGCGGTAATTAACACCAACGGCAAAGCAGCGGCTTCCACGAATGATAAAGTCTTGGGCATTAAACCAGCCCAGCGCTGATCGATCACCGTGTATTCGGCGTAATTGCCCTGCTCCCGCCCCAGGCCGCCATTACAGAACCAGACCTTATCGCCCGGTTTAAATTGACTGACTGTACTGCCTGTTTCAATAACCTCGCCGGCGCCATCGCAACCCAATACTGCCGGCAGGGCATTTTCATAAAACACTCCGTTACGCCTGATTTTAGTGTCGACAGGATTAACGCCTGCCGCCTTCAGCCTTACTTTGATTTGTGTTGCTGTGGAAATTTCCGGCTCATCAATGTCCTGAAATTTTAAAACGTCGGGATCGCCAATTGCCGTCATCACTATCGCTTTCATGTCCAAGCTCCTGTCATTGTACCCATGATTACCTATCAGCCCGCCATTGCTGGCGATAGTCCTGATAAGTGAAATGTTTCATTTTTTTTATCCGGCCAGAATTGCTGACATAAATATCCGGCAGATTGTACCCATTAAACCGGTTTGCTTTAATCAAACTGTAGGCTCCGAGATGCTTAAAAATCACTCTACCTCCCACTTCCAGTGGTTCTTTAAAACGATACTCACCGAATACATCACCCGCCAGACAGGTGCTGCCTGCCAAAACAGCGGCATACTGTCCATTGGGGTCATGCTCATGTAACTCAGGCTGGCGCTGATATTCGAACACTTCAGGATTATGATTGACCGATGTGTCCAATATGGCAATTGTTTTACCATCACTGACAAAACTATCGATAATTGTTGACATTAAATGCCCCGCTCGACCTACTACCGCCTTGCCCGGCTCAATATAAATTTCAAGGGAAAAATCCTTCTTCAGTTTATTGACCAAATCAATAAACGGGCGGTGATCTTCAATCTGATTAAACAAATAACCGCCGCCCATATTCAGCCATTTGAGTTGAGCCAATCTTTCACCCAAATGATACTGAAGTTTCTCAACGGTTTTAATTAGCGGAGTGAAATCCGTTGCCGAAAATATGTTATGAACATGCAACCCTTGAATTTGATCCAGACAAGTTGACCGAAACAGCTCATCCATATCTATGCCCAGCTTTGAATACTGCCGACAGGGATCAAATCGATCATCATGAAGAAAAGACAACTTTGGATTAAGCCGCAAACCGATTGAGGCCTGCGCTTTTGCAGCCTCATAAAACCGCTGATGCTGGGATAAAGAAT
>JAQTLI010000170.1 GCA_028714995.1 Methylobacter sp.
GGAAGACCAGGAACGGCGCGGCTTGCTCGCTGGAAGATCGCTCTATGGCTTCCCATAGCTGCAGCAGGTAATTTAAATCCCATTGCAGTTCTTCTACGTTTTTGCCGCATCCAGCGGTTCTGATAATGAGACCCATGGTTTCAGGGATTTCAAGCGCCGCCATAACTTCACGCAAGTCGCTGCGAGTTTCGCCTTCTATGCGCCGTGAAATGCCGCCTGCTTTAGGATTGTTAGGCATCAACACCAGATAGGTGCCTGCCAGGCTGATATACGTGGTTAATGCAGCGCCTTTATTGCCTCGTTCTTCTTTTTCAATCTGAACAAGGATTTCCTGTCCTTCTTTAATCAGGTCTTTTATGGCAGGGCGGCGGCCGTCGCTTTCGACGCCCTCCTGGGTTAGGCGGTAGAGTGGGGAGATTTCTTTGAAAGGCAAAAAGCCATGTTTTTCAGCGCCATAGTTTACAAAGGCCGCTTCTAAGCTGGGTTCTACATGGGTAACGATGCCCTTGTAAATGTTGGACTTTTTTTGTTCTTTCGAAGGTACTTCTATGTCAAAATCATAAAGTTTTTGACCGTCTACCAAGGCGACTCGCAGTTCTTCCGGCTGCGTAGCGTTGATAAGCATTCTTTTCATTCAATATTCCTTGTTGTGTCCTGCTCCAAATATCAGATTTTACTGAACAGACTGGTTTTGGTCATCGTGCTAAGTTAAGTTTGTAAGGACAAATTGGGTATTTTATCGGCCAATAATAACTTTTAGCTTAGTTTTTTACGGTTTATGTACCGTTTCTGGGTGTCGTATTTTGTATCATGGTTTTCACATAAGCGAAGACCTGATAGGTACACAGGCAGATACTAAGCAAATAAATATTCTTTTTCAGTCTTGGTTGTAAATTCTGTCTTAAACAGGAGTTATAAATCGTTCGTCATGGGTCGAACGATGAACCCGAAAATCTTACAATGATGAGACAGGGTCGTGAAAGCACTGATTTAATCATCACTGAGCAGCTCTAAGGCAGTTCCATTTTTGAAATCCGCAGAGCAAAAGCATGTTTTTTATATTATAAACTTGCTTAATATAGCAACCTTATAGCATTACATCAATTTAAAGAATCAATCATAACAAGATACTGGTATTATTTACACTATGAATAGTGAAGAAAAAAGTGCATTACCCAAAGTTCAATTGGTCGAAATTTCAGAAGAAAATTGCGACCAAAGATTGGACAATTTTTTAATTACCCGCCTGAAGGGTGTTCCTAAAAGCCGTATTTACAGGATTGTTCGTAAAGGTGAAGTCAGGGTCAATAAAGGTCGCGTCGATGTTAAATACCGGTTAGCGGCAGGCGATATCGTCAGAATTCCTCCGGTAAGAGTGGCGGAAAAGGCAGAGGAAACGTTTGTTGGCCAAAGTTTGAAAGATGCTTTACAAAAAAACATACTCTATGAAGATGAAGCATTTTTAGTATTAAATAAACCGGCTGGTTTTGCCGTTCATGGCGGCAGCGGCATTAACTCAGGGATTATTGAGGGGCTTCGGCAGATAAGGCCGGAAGCCCATTTTCTGGAGCTTGTGCACAGGCTTGACCGGGATACATCGGGTTGTCTGTTGGTGGCAAAAAAACGTAGTGCCTTGCGTAAATTGCATGAGCTTTTCCGGGATGATCATGTTCAAAAAACCTATATTGCGTTGTTAGCAGGGCAATGGGCCAGAAAGAAACTGGTGGTTACAGCGCCTTTGCTAAAAAATGTCAGCAAGGGCGGTGAGCGTATGGTTGTTATCAGCCAGGCTGGCAAAGAGGCTGAAACGCTTTTCAGGCGGTTGAAGTTATTTCGTGATTCGACCTTGGTAGAGGCTTCGCCAAAAACAGGACGTACCCATCAAATACGCGTTCACGCCGCCAGTTTAGGACATCCGATAGTAGGTGATGATCGTTATGGGATAGACGAGGTTAACCGGGGATTTAAAGCCAGAGGCTATAAACGCATGTTTTTACATGCGGAAAAGTTGAAGTTTCAGCACCCCGTTACAGGTGAGTCATTAACAATTTTAGCGCCTTTGCCCCAGCAATTGGAAGATTTGTTAAAACATGAAGAACAGGTTTGATTTAATCATATTTGATTGGGATGGTACATTAGTCAATTCCATAGACTGGATTGTACATTGCCTACAAAAGGCGGCGGAGCAATGTGATTGTGTTATTCCTGATCGACAGGCTGCAAAACATGTGATTGGCTTAAGTATAAAGAATGCAGTTGATGCATTATTTCCTGGAATTGATGAGGCAACGCTGGATCAATTGGTTGCCTGTTACAGCCAGGAATACCATTCCAGAGAAACCGGCAGGGAGGATTTTTTCCCCGGCGTTTATGACATGTTGGTGCAACTGAAACAGACAGGCTATCAATTGGCTGTCGCCACCGGGAAAAACAGGGCGGGTTTACAGCAGGCATTACGGGCTACAGGAACAGAAGAGCTATTTTGTGTTACCCGTTGTGCCGATGAAACCGCATCCAAGCCTGATCCAAGAATGATACGGGAGATTATTGAACATACCAATGCATCCAATGAACGGGCTTTAATGGTGGGCGATTCTATCCATGACTTGCAAATGGCGTTGAATGCCCAAATATCATCGGTTGCCGTGTCGTGTGGAGCGCATCCGGAAGACATATTGCAACAATACAATCCGCTGATGTGCTTGCAGCAACCAGCGGATTTACTGAATATTATTAGAGGCTAAGAAGTAATGGACAATCAGGTTAAAACAGATGTTACTCGCGAATCCGGTTGGGAGCGTGAAGTCGTTGAAAAGTTGGCATTCGCCGCAGTCACTGAGCAAAGAAAAGCAAGACGTTGGGGTATTTTTTTTAAGGGCTTGATGTTTTTGTATCTGCTTGCTGTGTTCGGTGTGGCTATGTATCCGAAGTTTAAGCAGGATATAGGGGCTGGCGGCGAATATCATACTGCCGTCGTTGATGTGGTTGGCGCGATTGCAGAAGATAAAGAGGCCAATGCGGACAGCATTATTGAGAGTTTGAGGGATGCGGTTAAAGACAAGCACACCAAAGGTATCATTCTGCATGCAAACTCGCCCGGTGGTAGTCCTGTGCAGTCCTCTTATGTCTATGAGGAAATCAGGAAAATAAAAAAAGAACATCCTGATTTGCCGATTTATTCGGTAGTCAGCGATATTTGTGCATCAGGTTGTTACTACATTGCCTCAGCAAGCGATAAGATTTTTGTTAATCCATCCAGTCTTATTGGTTCTATAGGTGTGTTGATGGATGGCTTTGGCTTTGTTGATATCATGCAAAAGATGGGTGTAGAGCGTCGATTACTGACTGCAGGCGCTCATAAAGCCATGCTCGATCCTTTTTCGCCACCTAAAGAAGATGAAACCCGATACATGCAAGGTCTATTAGATCAAGTTCATCAGCAGTTCATAAGCGCTGTTAAGGCTGGCCGTGGTGACAGACTTAAAGAAACGCCTGATATGTTTTCAGGCTTGGTCTGGACGGGCGAGGAAGGCGTAAAACTGGGTGTTGCTGATGGTTATGGTAATCAGGACACTGTGGCCAAGGAGCTGATCGGTGCCGAAAAGCTGGTTGACTTCACGCAGCAGGAACATTTGCTTGATAAAATTGCAGGTAAGCTGGGTGCATCTTTTGGGCGGTCTATCGGCAGCATGGTTCAGGGCTTGTCATTACGGTAACGAGTTCAGTGTTGATTCAGGGTGATGCATTAAAATTACCTACATCAATAGAACTTAAGCTCTGGATTACCCATGAGAAACCTGATTAAAGTAGTTGCACTGATGTTTTTACTGTCCAATGTCTGTATTGCAGAAAGTGACAGGCTAGTAGCAAGCATCAGCCTGGATGAGGCGACAAAACAGATAATTGAAGGCACTTATAACAGAGTACTCGGTGCCACAACAGAGATAATTGACGGCAGAGAAGTACATGTAATCAAAGTTTTAACGCCTGACGGCCGTATTCAGTATTATAAAATTGATGCTGAAACCGGCCAATTAGTTAATGAACCTCACGCATAAACGGACGGAAAACCATGCGTATTCTTGTTGTTGAAGATGAAGTAAAGCTCTGCGAGCAGATTCAGCAGTTTTTTGCTGATAAGGGTTTTGCCGTTGATACCGCAAATACCGGTCGCGACGGCTATTACATGGGCAAGGAATATCCGATTGATGCGGCTGTTATCGATATTGGTCTTCCCGACTTTTCAGGCATCGAACTCATTAAACGCTTGCGTAAAGACAAAGTTATTGTCCCCATTTTAATTTTAACCGCACGTAGTCGTTGGCAGGAAAAAGTAGAGGGACTTGAAGCCGGGGCTGATGATTACCTGGTTAAACCTTTTCATTACGAAGAGTTACTGGCCAGGATTAATGCCTTGCTAAGACGCTCAGTTGGGCAGGCTCATCCTGTATTAACCCATGACAATATTGAACTGGATACGGTGGCGCAGGAAGTCTATGTTTCTGGCGTAAAACTGGAATTAACGGCTTACGAATACAAAGTTCTGGAATATTTAATGTTTCGTAAGGGCGAAGTTATTTCAAAATCTGTTTTGACGGCGCATATTTATGATGAGGACTTTGACCGTGACAGTAATGTCCTTGAGGTTTTTATCGGCCGGTTGCGAAAGAAACTTGATCCTGACGGTTCGCGTCAGCCTATTGAAACGTTGCGTGGACGGGGTTATCTGATTTCTGCCAGGCAGCCCTGATTGATTTTCAATCACCACTCTCCAAAGGCCTGGAATGCAAGCTAAGTCACTAAGCTTTCGATTGGTAGTTTCTGCAGGTCTTGTGCTTGCCGCATTTTTCGCGCTTGTTTCCCTCGTTCTTGAGCAGAGTTTTCGTGAAAGTGCCGAACAGGCATTAAAGGAAAATTTGCAGGTTCAGGTGTACTCGCTGTTATCGGCCGCTGAACTGAAAAATTCCGGTGAATTAAGCATGCCGCCCAGCTTGCCGGAGCCAAGATTCGCAACACCGGGTTCCGGCCTTTATGCCTTTATTCAACTGGCAAAAAAAAATCTGGTCTGGCGTTCGCCATCAGCAATCGGCCTGGATGTAATTGCCCCGCCTGAATTAAGCTCGGGTAATTCGGTATTTTTGTTGAATGAGCAGGGACGCTATGTCCTTTTTTACGATGTCATCTGGCAAAATGTGGCGGGTATGGAACGTGAATATATCTTTACCGTGACTGAGGATGCCCAGTTTGTCCGTCATCAGGTGGAACGTTTTCGGGAAACATTAAGGGTCTGGTTGCTGGCTCTGGGATTAGCCTTAATCTTTATCCAGTTTGCCTTGTTGCGTTGGAGTTTAAAGCCCCTGCGAATTATCGTAAAAGATCTTGATGCGGTAGAAAAAGGTAATAAGACCCATTTGGATGGCTACTATGCAACCGAACTGGAAGGCCTTGCCGGCCATCTTAATTCATTCATCAACAGTGAAAGGGCGCATCTGGAGCGTTATCGCAATGCATTAGCGGATTTGGCGCACAGCTTAAAAACGCCGCTTTCGATATTGCGCGGCTGTATTGAGCCTGTCAGTGTTAACAAGGAGTCGGTGAAAGAACAGATTCTTCGTATGGATGAAATTGTCGAATATCAATTGCAGCGTGCTGCTGCAAAAGGCGAACATAAAACCACCAGGACAGTCGATGTCTCGGCTGTTATCAACAAAATAAGTGCATCATTAAGCAAGGTTTATCTCGATAAAGATATAACTTTCGATATCGCCATACCTGAACAAAGCCCGATTTATATTGAAGAAGGCGATCTGTATGAAATTGTCGGTAATTTGCTTGATAATGCCTGTAAGTGGTGTCAGAACTCGGTAAAGATCAGCGCTTCCCTGAATGAGCGCAAAGGCAGGCGGAATTATGCTTTATTGCTGCAAATTGAAGATGATGGACCGGGAATTCCGGTGGGAAAGCTGAATGAAATCCTGAAAAGAGGCGTCCGTGCCGATGAAAACATTCATGGGCATGGCATCGGCATGGCAGTGGTTTATGAATTAATCGGGCTGTTGGGCGGCAAGTTGGAAGGCAGCAAAAGCGAATCGCTGGGTGGCATGAAGTGGAGCATCTATTTGCCTTGATTCTTAAGCCGGGTGGGTCGGACAGCAGCTTTTTGTTGCCCGACTATTGGCTCAGACTCGTTAAGTTGGCAAAACGGTCGCCATATCTACAGTGTGGTGTGTAGCTGAATACGAGGCAAATCCCAAGCCACATTATCCCTCGCGTTCAGTCTCACACGCCTTTGCTGCGATTTTCCATGCGCCGCAGCAATTCAGTCATGATCAGTCGATATAGCTCATCACCCAGATATTTGTCCTCAACGCCGCTGTCGATGTTGGGGTTGTCATTGACTTCTATC
>JAQTLI010000171.1 GCA_028714995.1 Methylobacter sp.
CTCGCATGCATTGATCCAGCAAATGAATAACGCCCTGCTTTTGACTGAACGCTTCGAATAGTTTTTTCAGGCGATCCATATCTGACAACTCAGAAAAACCCATCAAATTGGTTTCGCCGGTCAGCACAAAATCATCTTTTCCATTGTCAGGATCAAATGCCAGTTGCGCCATTTTTACGGCATCCAGCATGCCCTGATTCATGTCGGGCTTTCCTGCCCGACACCCTTCGGGTAAATGCAAATCTGTTCCAGACAGATTTGTCATGCGTTCCTGATCTTCCTGCAAGTCTTTTAAAACGGCTTTGCGCACAGCATCCAGACTGCGCCCGGTATAAACTGAATTTAAATAATTAGCCGCCTGCTGTAATTCCGCAGCGCTAAATGTTTTAGAGGTATGAATGATTTTATTATGAACTTCCTGCTCATTGGTAACAAAAATAACCAGCACACGGGTATGGGATAAAGGTAAAAATTCGATATGCCGTAAACAGACCAACTCTCGCCTGGGCAAGGTCACCACCCCCGCCATATGCGTTAATTCTGAAAGCAAGCGGGACGCGGCGCCGATGACATCGCTCGAGCCATCGTTTACCGATAAACCCTGATACAAACGCGATAATTCTTTCGACTCCAACGGCTTAACCGTCAACAAGCTATCCACAAACAATCGATACCCGCTTACTGTAGGCACTCGCCCCGCTGAGGTATGCGGCGAATGCACCAGACCCAGATCTTCGAGATCCGCCATGACATTGCGAATGGTGGCAGGACTCAAGTTTAAATCTGAGTCTTTTGACAACACCCGTGAGCCTACCGGCTGTCCATCACTGATATAACGCTCAACCAGCGTTTTCAATAGCTGTAGCGATCTCTCATTTAAATTTTGAGCTTTACTCACATCAACCTCTAAAACCGAAATTAGCACTCATCCAAGACGAGTGCCAGCGGGGCAAAATATCAGCTCACCCTCTTATTGTCAATAAAGGCTATAAGCCGACCATAAATCAACTAACTTCCGCTTCCTCCTTTGCCAAAGGAACTAAGGGATTTGGGTTTCTGCATTTAAAAGCCCACTAAATCTGTAAAACCCATTGGTTTACCGATGTTTTTTTGTATAATCAAATCCATTTACCGATTGTTATCCAGCAATGCAGACTCCTTTTAAGACTATTGGCATCATAGGCAAGCCCAGTGACCCCAGCATCGCCGGAACTTTATCTGTTCTGTATACCTATTTAAAACAGCATCATTACGCTGTAATTATTGATAAGGACAGCTCCCGCTTTATTCATGATCAGTCCGCCAAATCATGCTCCACAGACAAACTTGGACAGCACTGCGACCTGGTTATCGCCGTTGGCGGTGATGGCACTTTCCTTGCGGCAGCCCGCGCCATCGTCGAATACGACATTCCTTTGATTGGCATAAACCTGGGGCGACTCGGTTTTCTGGTGGATATATCACCCAACGAACTGCCTGATAAATTGCACCACATACTTCAGGGTCATTACACGGAAGAAAAACGCTATTTATTGCGCACCAAAATCATCCGTAACGGACAAATTATTCATGAAGAAACTGCCGTCAATGAAGTAGTCATCCATCGCTGGGTAACGCCCAGCATGATTGAAATCATTACTAAAATTGATAATGTATTTTTAAATTCACAGCGTTCTGACGGCTTGATTATTTCCACACCCACCGGCTCAACCGCTTATTCCTTATCTGCCGGCGGGCCGATTCTGTATCCTTCGTTAAACGCGCTGGTATTAGTTCCACTTAATCCCCATACTTTGTCGAATCGGCCTATAGTGATAACTGATTCTGCTGAGATTGAAATAAGCTTCTGCCAAACCAAGCAAATCAATGCCTTAGTCACTTGCGATCATATTGAAATTCCAGAAGTGCTGATCAGCGATAAGATTTTGATTAAAAAAGAGCCAATACCGATTAGAATTTTGCATCCGGAAGGTCATGATTTCTTCCAGATACTCAGGAAAAAATTAAACTGGAGCAGTGGTTACCACACAAACACAGATGCTATTAAACCTTAATATTATCGACCTTGCCGTCGTTAAATCATTAGATCTCAATCTGGAAAAAGGCATGTCGGTGCTCACCGGCGAAACCGGAGCCGGTAAATCTATTTTATTAACTGCGTTAGGACTCGCCTTGGGTGACCGTGCAGATTCCGACTACGTACGCCCAGATTGCAAACGTGCAGAGATTAACCTGGAATTTGATTTATCCGATGCCCCTCAGGCTCAGCAATGGCTAAGGGAAAATGAACTGGATACCGACCAGCAATGCCTGATCCGGCGCATTGTTAACAGCGATGGCCGCTCAAAGGCTTATATCAACAACCGTCCGGTCACTTTACAATCCTTGCAGGAACTCAGTGAAAAACTGGTCGAAATTCACGGTCAGCATGCCCATCTGACCTTGCTGAATAATGATGAGCAACGCCGCTTGCTGGATGCCTACGCAAAAAACCAGCCCCTGCTGGACGGCGTCAATGCCTGCTACCGGCAATGGCACCATGCCAATAAAGAGCTGGCAAGCCTGATTAAATCCAGCACAGACCAAACCGAACGTGAAGAATTGCTGCGCTATCAGATTGAAGAATTACAACAGCTGGATCTGGCTAACTTCAGCTACGACGACATTTCAGAACAACACAGCAAACTGGCCAATCTGGGGCAAATTTTAAGCACCGGCCAAACCCAGGTTGATATGCTTTATGAGAATGATCGGCAATCGGTCAATCAAATGCTCAACCACAGCCTCAGTGAATTAAGCCACATTGCCCAGTTCGCGCCTGAATTAAACGAAATCTGCACCATGCTCTCTGAAGCCCAGATTCAGGTTGAAGAGGCATCCCTTCAGTTACGCCGTTTTCTTGAGTCGCAGGAAGCTGACCCGCAACTATTGGAAGCGCTGGAAAACCAGATAGGCATAATTCAGAGTCTTAGCCGCAAACATCACGTCACACCGGATGATCTGCCGGAACTGGTCAGCAAACTTGAACTTGAACTCGACGGACTGGTCCATAGCAGCGAACGCATCGACACCTTAACAACAAATGTTGCGCATTTGCTCACCCAATACCATCAGCTTGCCGGGCAACTGTCTGAGCAACGCAGCCTCGGTGCTAAGAAACTGCAACAGCAGATTTCAACAATGATCAAAGAACTGGGCATGCCGCAAGGCGAATTTCTGGTCGATATTTCCAAGTTTGAGACAGATACGCCAAAGCTTAACGGCAACGATAAAATCGAATTCCTGGTCAGCGCCAATCCCGGATTGCCTGCCAAATCACTGGCTAAAGTGGCTTCCGGCGGTGAACTGTCACGCATCAGCCTGGCAATTCAGGTCATCACATCTAATGACAAAACCACACCGACCATGATTTTTGATGAGGTGGATTCAGGTATCGGCGGCGGCATTGCCGAAATCGTCGGAAAAAAACTACGGGATTTGAGTCATAACCGGCAAGTCATGTGCGTTACCCATTTGCCGCAGGTCGCATCCCAGGCGCATCATCATCTATACGTTGAAAAAAACAACCAAACCGACATCACTTCTTCCAATGTCCGATTACTGGAAATGGAAGAACGCGTTGAAGAAATTGCCCGGATGTTAGGCGGTGTAAATATCACCGCAAACACCCTGGCCCATGCCGAAGAAATGTTAACTACAGGAAACCACAACTAATGATCCGCTTTCCAGCCGAATGGGAAAAACAATCCGCCGTATTAATCGCCTGGCCCCATAAACTGGGCGACTTCCGCAATCTTCAAGCTGTAGAGCAATCCTACTGTTTTATTGCTGACACCATTAGCCAGCATCAACGGCTCATTATCGTCTGTCACGATGATAGCCATCAGCAGCATATTAGGGATTTGATAGGCAATAATGACAATATCGATATCATCCAGGCCACCTTTAACGACATCTGGGTGAGAGATACCGCTTTCCTCAGCGTGGAAAACGATGGCCAGCCACAATTGCTTAATTTTATATTCAATGGCTGGGGTGAAAAATATCCGCATCATGACGATAACGCGCTTAACCATAAACTGTTGCCCCTCCCTCCATTCAAGGGCACAACGCAGCTGGACATTGATTTCATTCTGGAAGGCGGCAGCGTCGAAAGTGACGTTATTGATACTATCTTGACCACGAAACAGTGCCTGTTCAATACGAACAGAAACAAAGGCCTGAGCCAACAGGAAATAGAGCAGCAATTGCTACAACATCTGGGCGCAAAAAGGGTTTTATGGATAGATCAGGAAAACCTGTCCGGCGATGACACCGATGCCCACATCGATACTCTGGCGCGCTTTTGCTCAGCCGATATCATCGCCTATACCAGCTGCGAAGACACTAAAGACCCGCACTATGGCAGCTTGAAAAACATGGAAGCGCAACTGCAGGCCCTGCGCACCCAAGCGGGTGCTTCCTATCAGTTGATTCCGCTGCCCATGCCGCAACCAGTTTATGATGAAGACGGCCTGCGTTTACCCGCAAATTACGCTAACTTCCTGATTATCAACGGTGCGGTTATGGTTCCCGTTTATGATGATCCTATGGATGTAGTTGCTTTAGAGCGATTGGCTGGCTGTTTTCCAGATCGGAAAATCATTGCTACGCCTTGTCAGCCTCTGGTGCACCAGTACGGCAGTTTACATTGCATGACCATGCAGTTTCCTGAAAAAGCGCTGAAGATTGTTGCTTAATAAATGTTATTTGCACAAGACGGATTTTTCAACGACCCGTCTTTCAAGGAGAGATAACCGATGCCGACCATTAAACGTATTGCCTTAATTGTCTTTATTCTACTCAGTGTCGGTTGCGCGAGAACTTATCAGGCCAGATATGTTGAAACGTCACACTTTCTGGATGATTACTCCCTGCTTAAAGACGGCAAAGATGGCGATGCCTTATTAAGCTTCTGGAAAGAAGGCGCCAACTGGTCCAGTTATAAAAAAATCATGTTGGATCCTGTCGTCATCAGCAAGCTCCCCGATTCCGATCTCAATGACATGAAGCACTCTGAAAACCATAGGTTTAAAGAACTTTTTGAATACAGGATGCGGGAAGCCTTGAGAAAAAATTTCAAACTGGTAACCCATCCCGGCCCCGATACGTTGCGTGTCCAATTTGCGATCACTGATGCGGAATCTTCGATACCGCTGCTGGATTTCTATACCGCCGTCTATCCTTCGGCTCGCGCCGCATCACTGCTTGAACGATTGGCGTTAGGCACTGAATCTTTCGTGGGCAAAGCCAGTATCGAAGGAAAAATTACGGATTCACAAACGGGGGAATTACTCATGGCTTCGGCAGACTGCCGGGCAGGCGGAAAAACCATAATTGGTTCTTTCAACGACTGGGACGATGTTGAGCAAGCGTATCAGTATTGGGCGACTCAACTAAACTACCAGCTTTGCACAAAACAAGGACATAGCGATTGCCAAAAGCCTGAATAAATTCTCAGTCGCCCAAACAAAAAACAATACAGTTTGCAGTCTCTTAACCGGAACACAACACCATGATCATTAATCAATCACTTATTCTCTTGTTTGTACTGACATTCACGTTACCCACACAAGCCGAAATCTACAAATGGACTGATGCCAAAGGGAAATCGCATTTCTCCGGGTCAAAACCCGCCAATCCAGCATCCGTAGAAAACCGTAATGAGCTTGAAGCAAAATCACTGCAACCAACACCAGCGAATAATGGGAATCAAACAGTGGCACCGAAAGTCGATCTTTACGTCACCAGTTGGTGTCCTTATTGTAAAAAAGCCATTGCCTTTCTACGCAAGAACAATATTGCTTTTAATGCGCACGACATTGAACGGGATATTAATGCCGCAACACGCAAAAAAGAACTTGATCCAGGCTATAGCGGTATTCCGTTGGCAGTTATTAATGGCGCCACCATCCGTGGATTTAGCGAAAGCACATATCAACAAGCATTAGCGAAAAAATAAGGTAATGGCAAAGGCTTATCAATGAATAAAACATGGATGGGGATATTTTTTTCGATGCTGATATGGTCAGGTATACATCCTAAAGACTACCTCACCTGGGTGCTTGAAACAGCACCTGCAATGATTGGTTTTATCGTTCTTGTGGCGACTTGCCACCGCTTCCGATTTACGGGCCTGACCTATAACCTGATCTTGATCCACAGCATTATTTTAATGATAGGCGGGCATTACACTTATGCGGAAGTTCCGCTGTTTGACTGGCTAAAGGAAGTATTTAATTTTGAACGCAATAATTACGATAAAGTCGGCCATTTTGCACAAGGTTTTATCCCCGCAATAATTGCCAGGGAAATCATCATCAGGAACCATGTTGTGGAAAACATCAAATGGCTTAA
>JAQTLI010000172.1 GCA_028714995.1 Methylobacter sp.
TCATACCCAACAGGGCAATCACCTTGAATGGAATAGACCGCATCGGCAGCATCGAGCAAAAAGTCAGTTGCCCGCGCAAAAAGCCGTTGGATGATTTGCGCTCGGAGACCATGCCTTCCAACCAGGTAACTATTACCTGCAACTCGACATCATCATTATGAACGGCGGCCAGATCAGCGGACAATTCCACCAGCAGTTCATTAAGCTGCTGACGCTCAACCGGGTCGGCAGCTGCCAATAACTGGTCGGCGTAATAATAAAGCTGCGCGCTCCAACTTTTAAGCGTTTTCGCCTGCTTTAATTCCGCGCTGCCTTTAAACAACAGCTGCATGAAATCGCACAATCCGCCCAGAGCCAGCGCCGACGAGCCTTCAATGTCTACATAAGGCAGCACTCCATCAATGCCTTCCGTGGCATCAATAAAATCATCATCGCTGCCCACCGCATAACCCATCAGCAGCCTGTCCAGTGCCGCCTGCCAGGTGTTTTCGTTAAGTTCTGGCAGGCCGAGTTCCTGCTTATGTTTTGCCGATTTGCCCCAGCGCACATGGGTATCCTGCACCCAGTATTTGATTAACTCCATATCGGTTTCAGACAAACCAAAGCCCGGATAGACCACCGGCTGTTCCAGCAAATCCAGCACAGCCTGCCAACCAAAACGGCTCTGGGTCAGGCTTAAAAAACGGATAAAAGCATCCAGTGCACTGTTGCTTAGGCGCAAACTGCGATCTGCAATCGCATGCTGAATGTCGTCAAAAACGGCCGAGATAAACGTTTCATATGCCTGAATATCGGGGGCCATGACCACAATATCGCGCAGCTCCAGCGTTGCATCGGTTTCCAGCGCCTGTAACAATTGATTCCTTAAAACCTCAACCTCACGCATTCTGGAATGACAGGCGTGGATGCTGATGGAATCGTCTTTTTGCAGAGCCTGCCCATCTAGCCTGTTATTCAAAATATCGTTTTGTAATTGCTGAAGATTATTCCGCGCCTCGCTCAGCTCAAAACTTTCCGGCTCAAAATCAAACTGCGCCTGCTCCAGCAGCATCTCCTGAAACTCGCGCCCTTGCTGCCCCAATGTTGATAATAGCGGATGTCCGGTAAAGCTTTCATTACTGGTACGCTGGCGCCTGGTTTCCAGATCAGCCCAAAAGCCTTGCGCCGGATTGAGCAAAAAAAGGTGCAACTGACAATGTTTCGACAGCCCCTCCAGGTAACTCAAAAATAACGGCGGCATGGTGTTAAGCCCGAACACCGAAATCCGTTCCGGCAGTTGCTGGCTAAATGCGCCTTGCTCTGCACCGTTCAACTTGGCGATCACATCCAGCCATAACGAACCGCGATGTTTGCTGCCGGTCTGTGCGGTTATTTGCAGCCATAGCGCTTGTTGCCAGCGTTCAGCAACTGTTTGATATAGCAACTTGCCTTGCTGCCAGGCCTCCAGCATATCCGGTCGCATCATCTGGTACTGGTCAAACATCTGCGATAACTGCTGAGCCAATTGGTAGCGTTTTAAAGCGATATTCTCCCCTGACAGATACTGCTGCAACGGCAAAAACTCATCGCCCTCCACCCGGTCGCATCGGTTCCCTACCGATTGCGACACTTCTAACCTCCATGGATGGAGGGAATGCTGAGAACTGCCGGGAGCAGTCTCGGCCACCATCCCTGGTAGTCGTCTAAGCAATGCCTCTATCCGCCAAAGCATCAGATTACGCTCAAAAGCCGCATCGCTTAACCGGCTGTCTATCTTTTGCGCCAGGGAACTGAAAAATTTACCGGGAAATAAGAACTCGTAATTGCCCCAGACTTTGAATTGATCAGCTAACTGCTGTGATAACCAGCGCTCCATGCCCTGGCTCTGAATCAGAAACACTTCCTTTGCAAAAGGCGAGCTTAATGGCGAGTTCTCGATGACTGCCGTCAAATGAGCGACCAGGTTCTCGGTTTTATTGGAACTGTGCAGGATAAACATGGGCTTTTTTAACTATTAGAAAGTCTTGTGCATTATAGTAGACTATCCCGCATCACGTGGCCTTAGCTTCAATTTGATTTGGCGGTATGATGCGGATTAATCTCAACTCACCAAGAGGAAAGAATTATGGGCAGCTGCGATGGTTCCTACCGAACCTTCTAAATTTGATCCGTGCGAATCAATCCGTGAACATGCTCCTTACCTACATAATCCACATGGATGGGGTGAATGCAGATATTGCATAACGCCATGGATGGCGTGTAGTAGAGTAAAGCTTACCGCTCCTGCTCACGCACCTTACCTACATCCATGTAGGCAATGCAGGAGCAATTACCGAGGAGCAAATATCTGTCCTTGTAGGCAAAGGCAGTATCTCTGTGCTTAAGCGGATTATCGAGAAAGAAGTCGGTACCGAAATTGGCACAGCAGCCCGGCAAAGGCTGGCTGATATAGAAAATGATATCAGGCTTGTTGAGTAAGCTTTTTAAATCCTGACTTAACAACTCCAAAGCGGGGAAATACTCGCCCTAATTTGTCGTAGTTACCTTAGGCTTCAACGGCTCAACCTCGATTTCAAAATCCATCTGGATGCGTTTTGCAACGGCTTTCACTTCCTTTTTATCCTTAAAGGGGCCGGCGATAACCTGATAGGCATCGTCTTTTTTAATTTTACGGGCAGGTATGATCGGCCCCTGATGATTGAGCATCGTTGCCAGTTGCTGTGCCTCCGTTTCATTATTGAAGCTGCCCACCAAAACCGCCCAGTCGCTATCCTTTAATTCGTCAATAACGGGTTGGCCATGGAGCTGATCCGGATGCGCCAACTGCAAAGCAGTTTCCGATATTTGCGCTATATCCGGGCTTTGCACGAGTACCGGCGTGGGAATGCCGTCCGAACGCTGAAGTATACGTTCAACTTTTTCCCAATCGACAGCAACTTTTTTTTCATCGCTGATTTTATGCAATTGCTTCAATACCTGTTTCTTTAGCTTGGCTTTATCTTTTGCCCATTTTTCCAGCGGTTGATGCGCTTCAAGGTACAGCATATCCTGATCCCATGCCGTCAGATAAGGCTGATGCACAATGCGTACCGGCATTCCGACCGTTGCTTTCTTAAACAATTCTTCAATATCCTCAGGATAAAGCTGCACACAGCCATGACTGATCTGCATACCAATGCCATAAGGTTTGTTGGTGCCATGAATCAGATAACCCGGAATACCAAGGCGCATTGCATAGAGTCCCAAGGGATTATCAGGGCCAGCACCAACTACTTTGGGCAATGAATCACCCTTTTCTGCATGTTCGCGGTGAATGGATTCAGGTACATTCCAGCTTGGGTTGGCATTTTTAGCGACGATGCTGGTCTTGCCCATCGGCGTATTCCATCCCTGCCGCCCAATACCGACGGGATAAGTAAACAGCTTGTCCGGCTGTTTTTTGGGATAGTAAAACAGCCGCATATTTGCCAGATTCAGGGTAATGCCATCATGGGGAGCGTCAGGTAGAATAAAGCGCAAAGGCAGAATAACCCGGCTACCCGGCTCAGGCGTCCAGGGCGCGATATTTGAATTAGCTATACTGATGTCGTTGTAGCCAAGACCAAAATGTCGGGCTATATCGGGGAGGGCGTCATTTTCTTGTGTGTTGACTGCGGCAATTGTGCCGACCATATTTTGACCCTCGGCTAACTGAAATTCATGGGTGGCAATATTTTCAGTTTCCAGTGGCGGAAGAGGCTGAAGGGAATGCACCGGCAGACTCTGACAGCCGATAAGCAATAGCGCCCCGGATAATAGCGTGAGTGGCAAGATTGATCTTTTACAGTTAATCATATTAATTTTGAAATATTCTAAGACGATCATATGTAAATCGTGATTATAGAGCTAAGCACTTGGCAATGTAACGAGAAGAAATTAAGGCCAGATTAAATCGCTGTGAAATGGAAAAGGATGTTATTTTTTAATATGCCCATGGTGACAAACTGTCCAACCCCAGCTTGTCCTAAGCGATTGAAGCTGGACAGATCAATGCAAAAACATGCTCTCTCATGCAATCAGCATCACTCTTTAACCGGCTTGTTTAAATTCAATGCGTTCCACCCGATTACAATCCTGTAAACCATCAGTATTACTGTTGGAATCAGAATAAAAAGCCCGATGCCCATCTCAAAAGTCAGCCCACCCAATGCAAAACCTGCCAAGGCCATCCAAACGGTATTAATTTGCCAATTGAAATGGGATTCCAGCCAGGTTCCCTTAACTTCATCCCGATTCATAAAGTTGATAAATACACCCACCAGTAATGGCAAACCGGCAAATCCGAAAGCCAACACCTGGCACAGGTACACCGTTGTTGCCAGTTTCTTTAATGATTGTAATTTTTCAGCATCTTTCATAACGCACCTTCCCGTTCAAAGTTCTGTTATTTTCAAAGCGATAGGCAATAATCGAAACATGTTGCCACCCTTTTCTGATATACGCCTTATTACAAATAAATCAATTAATAGCTACTTTATTATATGCTTAAAAGAAAATCATAAACCAAGATCAGAGAGGCTTGGATGATCATCGGGCCGCGGCCCCAGTGGCCAATGAAATTTCCGGTCTGCTTCGTTGATCGGCAAGTCATTTATACTCGCTAGGCGGCGCTTCATCAGGCCGTTCTCATCAAATTCCCAATTCTCATTGCCATAAGAACGGAACCAGTTACCTGCGTCATCACGCCACTCATAGGCGAAGCGCACTGCAATACGCGCACCCTGAAAAGCCCACAGCTCCTTTATAAGGCGATACTCCTGTTCCTTAACCCATTTTCTCTGCAGGAATTGCACAATCTCTTCACGCCCGGCTAGGAATTCAGCCCGGTTACGCCATTGACTATCAACGGTATAAGCCAGCGCTATTTTTTCCGGATTGTGGGTATTCCATGCGTTTTCGGCAGCGCGTACTTTTTGCGCTGCAGTTATTTCAGTAAATGGCGGCAGCGGTGGTCGGCTAGTCTCAGTCATTTTTCATCCTCCTAATTCGTGACGACATTTTCCGGTGACCCAGAAAAATTGCAGTTTTTACATACTTTTATTGCAGTACAAATTTCAGACCAATTAATATAAGGATAAGAGCTAAAACCGGGCGTAAAAATCTTTCCGGAATCTTTGCGCTCAAGTGGCTCCCGATCCAGATACCAGGCAAGGAGCCAATCAGCAAGCTAGCCAATAAAACCAAATCCACATTGCCCAGACTGAGATGACCAATCCCTGCGACCGCCGTGAGCGGAATGGCATGAGCCAAATCAGTACCGACAATTTTCAGTGTAGTCATTCTGGGGTAGAGAAATAACAGTGCAACAGTACCCAGTGCGCCCGCGCCTACAGAAGAAAGCGTCACCAATACACCCAGCACCGCGCCAATCAGCACTGTCGCAGGTATCTGCAGATGCTTGAAGCGCCCGGCATTCTCGGGATTGCTATGCTCATCATCAATAGGTTTAATTTTTGCTGAGTAATGCAATAACACGCTACGCACTAACAGCGAGAAAGCAGTCAAGAGCAAAGCGATACCCAGCGTGAAAGTAATTGCCCCCGATGTTTCTTTGCCGACCGTCATAAAATGCTTGAGCACAAACAAGGTAGCCAACGCAAAAGGCAAGCTGCCTAGCGCCAACCAGCCGACGATTTTCCAGTCTACCGAGCCATGTTTATTGTGATGCACCCACACGCCGCTGGTTTTGGTAATAGCGGCAAACAGCAGGTCCGTACCCACCGCCACAGCGGGCTTGAATCCGAACAGGAAAACCAGCAATGGCGTCATCAGCGAACCTCCGCCTACGCCGGTCAGTCCCACTAATATCCCTACGGCAAAGCCGGAAAAAGTATATCCTAAATTCATGCAATCAAACCTTTGATCTAATTTACTAAAAGGCGTTCATTATAACAGCCGACTAGTTCTATTTTTTAAGATAAATTGTTCTACATTTTGTCCTGAATATGTGATGAGCAACAATTTTGCGTTTGATAGTAAGATATCTTGCTTTTTTAAACGCATAACCGTCTTGTAACGATACACCCAGTCTGGAGAACTCTCTATGAACTATACAAACATGCTGGCCGTGGCATTTGCCGAAGCGCAAACCGGCTTTGATGAAGGTGGGGTACCGGTCGGCGCGGCGCTATTCGACGCCCATGGCAACCTGCTCGGTCGTGGCCGCAATCGCCGGGTGCAGGACAATGATCCATCCATCCACGGCGAAACCGACGCCTTTCGT
This sequence comes from Methylobacter sp., assembly GCA_028714995.1. GTDB lineage: Bacteria > Pseudomonadota > Gammaproteobacteria > Methylococcales > Methylomonadaceae > Methylobacter_A. The sequence continues at coordinate 6,242 of JAQTLI010000172.1, forward strand.
AAAGCTGGTCGCCAAACCAACTATCGCGACACGATTTTAGTGACAACGCTAGCACCCTGCTGGTACTGCTCGGGTTTGATCCGGCAATTCAATATTGGCACGGTGGTGGTCGGCGAATCGGTCAACTTCGAAGGCCACTTGG
>JAQTLI010000173.1 GCA_028714995.1 Methylobacter sp.
GTATTGACGTTAATACCGAGATCTTTGGCTACCTGGGTGATAGGTTTATCCGATTCGTTCGCTAGCTTGACGGCTGAGGCTCTGAATTCGGCTGTATAGGTATTTGGTTTTTCTTGGCTCATTTCGATTCACACTTTGTTTAAGAGTATTTTAAAAAATGTGTCCGGTTTAGTGTAGCCACATCACTCCTGTATACGAATGCTGCATACTTTATTAAAACAAATTAAATCAACATCTTGCAATTGTCTCCACCAAAAAACAGCCTAAAAAAGCTTAGAGCAAGCTACTGCCCGTCATGCTTAGCTACGATCCAGCTACGGCAATTAACGTAATCATAATCAGGTCAGAAATTCCCAATCTATTCCTTACAACCATTGATCGAAAATACAGTATTTCGAGCTCAACGCAATACGTGCGAATACCTATATACACAAGCTCGAAAAGTAGGCGGCATAAGCATTTCAAAGTTTTTTCACGTTTTTAAACAGGCAAACAACGCATGAAGATTACCGACCTCTCTCTGACCGGTTCTGGCCGACTGCTCCCAGTCATGACAGGCAGGACTCGACCCACTGCCGTCATTCGGATAAGGATTTAAGCTTCCCGATACCGGCCATTGGTAAAGTGGCACAAATCGGCCAGTCAAATGTGAGTCGATGCAAGATATTTCTAAAATGAAATAGAAAAGACTTCTGATAAGTGGCGTTATGTTAAAATAAAGCCCGTTTGGGGCATGCGCGGACGGCGTCACTCCGTGCTGCGATGTATATGGTTGTCTTCTTAAATCGCTTTACCATCAATATTTCATCATCCCCAGAGCCATCGCGATATGTGCCAGCTCAGCAACGGATGATACTTTAAGTTTGCTTCTTATTTGAGTGCCGTAATTGGCAAAAGTTTTATGCCCTAGTCAAAGTTTTTCGGCGATTTTTTTGGTAGTTAAACCTTTTGCTAACAGTATAAAAACGTCGAATTCTCTGGTTGACAGGTTGTCTACAATGGTTTTGTAATCGGAATCGTTATTTTGTAGGGGCAGGTTTTTCATCAAGCCCTGCCCTATATATATCTCGCCTCCGGCTATTTTCTGTATAGCTTTCACCAGAATTCCAGGTGCGCTGTTTTTGGTGATATAACCTTTTGCCCCTGCGTTTATGGCTCTATCCACATAAACCATTTCATTATGTACGCTAAAGACCAGTATCCTGGCGTTACTGTCACGGTTGCAGATGCGGCGTATGCTTTTTCAGGCCGCCGATGCCCGGCATGGATAAATCCAGCACCATCACATCCGTTGTTGTTCCAGGTACGACTGGCAAGCCGTCTCGCCCCGATCTGCTTCGGCAATGACATCAATATCGGCCATGGTCGATAACAGCATCCGAAAACCAGCGCGTACCACAGCATGGTCGTCAACCAGAATGACTTTTATCTTGTCTTTCATGGCAGTGGATAGCTACGAAGATGCTCAGACCTTAGAGCGCCCGGGGCTGTATAGTGCCGCTACAGGTGGTGGTCAATTTATTCGAACTTGCTACGCAGCCAGCCTGAGCATCTTGATGAAATACCAGCAAAGCAATAGATGCGCCAAACTCCCCTATTATCAGCGGCAAATGGGAAATGTGATTCATGGTTATGTCCTCAGAATGAATACTTGTAAGTGATGTCGTCTCAAATAAACAGCATTGTAACGGCTAGTTCCAATATATGCGGATGCCGGCATAACCAGTTGCAGGCGCACCCGGCCCCATGAATGTGGTTGTCTGATTGTTTTGAAAAAAGTTTTGGCCAATCTGTCCAAAAGAAGCGTAATGGTTATCGAAAATGTTGCGTCCCATCGCAAACAACTCGATATTCTTGGTCACAACATAACGGGCATTAAGGTTAACCACGGTATAGTTCGGTATTTTCGGGAAAATATTCTGATCGTCGCCGCGCGCATATTGGCTGGAAACATACTGCAAATCACTACCCAAGAACCAGTTGTGAAATATTTCATATTCAGCTCCCAACTTGACGGTATTTTGCGGAATGCTGGGTATTCTGCTCCCTGGCGTTACAGTTTCCGAACCCAGCGCATTGCTAAGCACTGCATTCGTTTGATAGGTCGCATCGACAAAACCATAGCTCATGTACCAGTTCAGCTTATCCAGCGCCAAACCGCTTAAACCCAGCTCCGCGCCTTGGCGTTGCGTAGTGCCGACATTTTGGAAATAACCGTTGATAACGCTGCCAGGACTGTTGAGGAACAGAATGTCGTTGGTATTTCGTGTCCGGTACAGCGCGAAGTTCCACTTGAGCGCTTCATCAAATTTGCCGCGCGCTCCGACTTCGAATGTATGTGAAACCACGGGCTGCAACGGCGGATCTGAAACAAAGCTGTTAGGCAAGCTACATGGCGCATTGGGATCTGCGCAACTTAGCTCAACCGCTGTCGGCGCACGAAAACCTTCATTATAGTTGAAATAGGTCGTAAACTCCTTAAGAGGAGTATGCAGCGAAAATGCATCAAACGGATTAAAGGTAAAACCCGCAGACGGATTTACGCGCTCATAAACATTTTTACCGTTCAGCGCCGTTCCTATTTGATCGGTGGTTTGCACCTGCGCATGCATCCAGTTCATTGAGGCGTTGGCGTGCAACCAGTCGAATATGGAAAACGTATTGGTTGCAAACAGATTAGAATAAGCGTTTTGTCCTTTGATCATTACATTGGTTGTCAGTGGGCTGATAGCGACTTCATACTTGCTAGGCGTAAAAACCGCGTCCTGCTCAGCAACGGAAAACTTGGTATTGCCGTAGTTAAAGCCCCCGCCGACTACCAGCTGGTTTTCATGAGCGGCGATCTTGTAATCGGAGGTCAACTGTAAATTGGCGCCGGTTCCGTTTTGATTAGTATTGGAAGCAGTAAAAGAAGCGGGAGTTAGAGCGGCGCCGGTACTGTCCAGGCATTGGTCGCCGCTGACCAAGGTATCGCAATTCTCGTTGGTATTACTGTTAAGGGTGTTGCTGCTGTTGTTGCGATTATAAAGGTTACCGGACAACTGCAATTCGTCGGTAATACGGTGACTACCCTTTAGATTGACAAAATACATTGTATTCTTCGTGATATCCGGAGCCGTATAAATTGAGTTCCAATTTTGCTGCAACAATTCTTGCGGAACAGGGCCGACGCCTTGCAAATTATTGTCGGCAAAAGTGAATGACAGGTCGAAGTCGGTGCGGTCATTTTCCCAGCCGACCTTGCCGAATCCTTGATTCACGCTGGTTGGGGAAAATGGACGCCAACCATTGTCACGAAAAATATTGCCGGCTAAGTACCAGTCGAAATTGCCCTTCGAGCCTCCGTATTCGGCCTGATACGCTTGGCGGCCAAATGAACCGCCATTGGCTTGAGCCTGGAAACCGGGGTGACTAAAACCGCTTTTGGTTCTGACCGACAACGCGCCGCCCAACGTGTTCAAGCCAAATAACGGATTGGAGCCCGGCATCATCTCCATGTTAGCAATCGCTACTTGCGGAATCAGATCCCAGTTGACGGTGTCGCCGAACGGTTCGTTAACACGAACACCGTCCTGATAAACAGATAAACCGATTGGAGTACCTAAAAGAGGGGAAGCAGTAAAGCCGCGATAAGTAATATCCGGCTGGTAGGGGTTATTCTGGGTGTCGTTGATATTGACACTTTCCAAACGGCGATTCATGAAGTCCGTCAGGCCGAATGCTTCATGACGATGAATATCCTCATCTTCGGCAGACTGTACATTACCGGGAATTTTCTTACGTTCCAGGCCGCTAGTGCCTAACGGTGTATTTCCGACGACCTCTATTTCTGGTAGCTCGAAAACATCGACCGGATGCGGCTGAGTTTTCCCATTGTTAGTTGCCTTGGGCGCTTCCCCTTCCGTTTTTGCAGGCGCTTCATTCTCGACCACTTTGTCAGGTATTATGGTTGCGGACTGCTCCTGCGCGTTGATCCGTGGAATGGGCTTGGTGGTAAGCGTTGTAGAAGCATCTGTCGCAAGCGCCTGTCCTGTCAACAGAGAAAGTGGCAAAGCTGCCAACCAAGGTCGCCTTGTAAGTGGAGGGATGCGCATGAACATTACCGTTTGTATTAAAAAATACTATAAAACGCATATTTTCAACGAAAAGCCCCCTGTCTCCTATAGGAAAAATTCCCGAATTTTTCAGAGCCTCTTCCAATGTAAAATGAGTTTGAAAAGTTACAAAGCATTGGAAAATCGGGGGCAAAAGAGGTTCTGTCGCAAAATTTGTAAAACCGGGAGATAATTCATTTTTTTAAGAATTGAATAATCGATGATCAGTTTTAAAGATGCTCACTTTCCCAAAGATATTATTCTCCACGCTGTTTTTTCTATGTCCGATATGCCGTTCCCTATCGAGACCTTGAAGAAATTCTGCAGGGAAGGAAGCGTTAGATTTGATCATGCCATACTCAATCATTGGGTTGTCAGTTATTCGCCCTCTCTGGTATTAGAGGCTTAAAGTCGCAAACGCACTATAGTCACTTCCTAGGGAACTGTCGCAACAGTCGCAACTGTCACTGTCGCAAATCTACTGGAACACAAACTGGCAAAGTTGCTCATCGCCATTTACATCATACCAATGAGAGTGGCGATGATGACTAAAGTGCATGTGTGGACCACGTCGAGGGTTACAGCAGATTAATTAAATGACAGGCTTGCCTTCAACAGGGAAGAGCGGCATGACATTATCCCTACTGATCAAGGAAAATTGAATCAGGAAGATTGCAGCTGCGATGACTGTGATATTAAAAATATTAGCCGATAAAAATTCGATGTTGAATAGAAAGTTATCGGCGATTAGCTGTATCAAAAACTACAATAGAAACTACAGTGGTTCATAATACTCCATACTACTTTTAATAACTTCTCACGCTATTTAAAGTGTAATAACCTTTTAATTATAGGGAGTTATACGTAGTATGCAGTTGTTTGATATAGGTTTGCATCGAACTTTTAATGCGATGGTCGCGCGTTCGAATCGCGCGCGACCCACCACAAAGGCCTTGTTAAATCAAGGGTTTCAACTAAATGCCATCGGTTGAAAACGCTTTAAACTCATAGTAGTGCACAAATAAATGCGCAAATCGCGCTTTATTTAATTGCGCACTGATTGTTTAAAACGTTTATCAGAGGCCGCATGGCAACTATCAGAAAATTATCAAACGGCAAATATCGCGCCGACATCAGCAAGAACTACATGTTCATTCAAGCGAAACATTTCTATCAAAAAAAACAAGCTGAACAATGGGCATCTGATATGGATGCTAATATCGAAGCTATATTAGCTTTGACTCCTGCTAAGCTGAAAAAACTTACGCCAGAATTAGTTGGTGAAATGGGTGGCATAGACTTATTTCAAAAACTGGTATTGAGCTAGAGTTTTTATCATTCAAAGACCTTGCCAATGAATACAAGGAGCAATGGTCGAAGAAAGACCCCAATCAAATCCCCAGAACGGCTTATTGGCTTGAGGTATTCGGCAAACAACCCATCAAAGCCATTTCCACAAGCGATATACGTAAAGCTCTGGATCATTATGCCAAAGGCAAGTGCCTTAAAGGTGATGGTGCAGGCAAATCCAGAGAAACAGATAAACCTCGATCAAGCAATACGGTATTAAGACTGAAGGCGGTTTTGTCCAGTATCTTCAAATATGCCATTAGGTGCAGTTATCTAAAAGATAATCCGGTCGATGATATTTTTATTGATGCCATACCTAATCAAGTTGAACAGTTCCTGGATGATAGGGAACGGAAAGCACTCTTGTCTGCATGCCTGGAATCGACATGGGATAAGCTGTATCTGGTTGTGCTGATGGCCATCGCTGTAAAAAAGCGTCCAAAATTTACCACTATTCAGCGCTGTTTTTCCAGTCAAGAAAAACAGCGCATGCATTAAAAACAGTAAGATAACAATTAACAACTGGCAAATTTTCCACGCTCTTTTGCAGTTAGAACTGTCGCAACAGTCGCAATTATCACTGTCGAAAATCTACTGGAACACAAACTGGCGTGGTTACTGATAACTGTAAAAGAGCGTCCAATTTTTTCCATTTTCGGCATTTATTTTTCCAGTCTAAAGAAGAAATAAATAAATTAAAACAATGTGATAATGATCTGTACTGGTAAATGTTGAAGCTGTTTGCTGGCAAAAGTTCGGCGCTCTTATACAATCGACAACCAAATATAAACATTAAATTGATTACCCATAAAGAACAGCCAATGTTACAAAAATGTCTATACTGACAGTACTGGCATATGAATGAGGGTAACGTCATGAAAAACAAAGTCCAATTTCAAAAAGGCTATAGCCTGAGTGAGTTCAT
>JAQTLI010000174.1 GCA_028714995.1 Methylobacter sp.
GAAGTTAAGGGCATCATGGCCGGTTGCACGACTTATTTAACAAAACCAGTACAGCCGGAAGCGTTCCAAAAACTCAGTAGTAGGGTGCTGGCTTGGCTGGAAAATCGAAAAAAAACTTAACACATCCTATCTTGCTGATTCAATCGTCGATATTCGACAATTTATAACTAAAAAATAGCTGGAGGTTGCTTGGCTTTATGTCTATACAAAAAATTTTAATATGCGACGATTCTCAAACCGATCTGATGAATCTAAAAAATGCACTCCAAATTACAAATTGCACATTGATTACCGCGAGCAATGGCGAAGAAGCGGTTCAAAAAGCCAAATCGGAACAACCCGACGTCATTTTTCTGGACATTATGATGCCCGGAATGGACGGTTATGCCGCCCTTCGTACTTTGCGCGACGATCCGGAAACCAAGCATATTCCGGTTATCTTTGTCAGCAGCAAGCATCAAAAAGCCGACCGCGTTTGGGCTCAGATGCAAGGTGCGAAGGGTTTGATCTCAAAACCTTTTGAAACCAAAGAGATTACAGACAAACTGAGGATGCTTTAATTCTGCGTCATTTTTTTAACGTTTTTATGCCGAGTAGTGAGCAATGCAAGCAGAAGAATTTGAAGCGGTCGATCATACCAACGCTGACCTTCCCTCGAGGCCTCAAGCCGAAGTTGAAACCGTTTTCGGAATTCGCATCGGTAGTATGGGATTTTTGGTCTCTACAGCGATCTATTGTGAAGTATTGGACAAAATACAAGTCAATGCGCTACCTAATGTCCATCCCTGGTTAAGCGGATTACTGAATTTGCGCGGAAATCTGGTGCCGGTTTTCGATTTGCGCATCGTGCTGGAAGAAGAGGCTGCCGGTCATATAAAACGCAGACTATTTACCATAGACCGGGGCGATAAAACGGTAGCGCTATGGATAGACGGCTTTCCGGAGGTCAAAGACAGCACATTATTGCAGCAGCTTAAAGAACTGCCTCCGCTACCTCAGATTCTGCAACAATTTGTTACCGACGGCTATGAACAGGACGGTCAAGTTTGGCTTAACGTCAAATTCGATGATTTGTTTAAGACGTTAGGGCGTCATCAATACACAACGGAAGAGATGGCGGCATGATAAACAAGTTTCAGATCGAACCAGAAACAAGCATTGTCATAGATTCTGTCACTCTAATTGAGCAACTTGCTGATCAGTCGGCGCGGGCAGGCTATTATGGCCTGCAAGATGCAAATCTGGTCCTTGTCGAGACGGTTCGGGAATTGCAGATGGACCAGGAGTTTAAAGCAGGAACCGGTTCATCGTTTATTATTGCCGCTTGGTATGATTTAGTTGAGAAATACCGGGATGATCCCAAAAAAACGGCTAAAGAGATAATTAACTATCTTCGTCGTCCGGAGTTAAAAATCTCCATGACGGACGACGAATTCGAGATGCTTGAACAGCAGCTTTGCAGCGACGCTAATGATACAGCCGATACAAACGGGAATGTCGGCGAAATCGATACAGTCGATAACGGCAAAGTGTCGCGCATTTCTGAACAGCACATAGTTGATGAACAGATCATGATTATTGAACGGCTTGGGGATCAAATCGCGGCTGAAGGCTTATATGGACTGCTGGATACGAATCTGCTGTTAGCCGAAGCCTTGCGGGAAACAGTTAAAGAAGGTCTGGTTGCAGTCGATGCGGATTTTCTAATGATGCTTTCCGGTTGGTCTGGAATGATAGACAACTACCGTCGACAACCAAAGATCGGGGCAGAGGCGATTATTAGCTTCCTTCGTCATCCAATATTGAAAATACCGATGGGAGATGATGAATTTTCATTGCTGCAAGAGCAACTTGCATCAGAGGTTTTTACTAGTGAATCAACTCAGGAACTTTCGGGGAACGCTCCTGCTTGCGCACCCCTCACTGATGAGGGCGTCAAAGCAAGCGGCGATGAATTTTCCGGACCTATATCCCGTGTCGCGCAAGAGCTTGTGGATTTATTGCTGCTGGAATCTGAACAAGTTCGTTCTTGCTTGCAGGATATCATCATCAGCGATAGGGAATCGGTGCTGGATAGTCTACAACAAGCAGGAGACGAATTAGAGCGTTTTTCCAATGCAGCCAAAACTGCAGGATTTGAGGGGCTGGCGCGGATTTGCCTTCATGTTAACGTAAATTTGCAATGCTTCCTTGAACAGGTTGATCTCTTTACAAGCGAGCGTCTCGATCTTTTGCTGGAATGGCTGGGACAGGTTCAAGAGTATTTGCCCTCATTCAATGAAAGCAACGCCGGGCAACTTGTCGTAACCGGATTAACGGACGGGCAATGGGCTCTGCCGCTGTCATTCGAAGAGCTGGCGGCCATACTGCTGCAAATTCACTCTGAAAGCTTGGCCGTAGGAGATCAATTTGAGGCTGCGCGTGTGGAAACCGCCACTGACGAAGATATTTCTATCGCCCTGCCGGATGATGTCAATCAAGAACTAATGGAACTTCTATTACTGGAACTTCCGGTGCATACGCAGCAATTTTCTGAAGCCGTGCAACGTCTGCAATCGAATGGCAGCGAGAAAGATGTGGAAGTAGCTCAGCGGGTTGCACATACGCTCAAGGGTTGCGCGAACACGGTAGGCATAAAAGGAATTGCCGTTTTAACCCACCATTTGGAAGATATCTTGATTGCCTGCGCCAATGAGCAAAGGCTTCCCGGCCAGGCCTTAGCCAACGCACTCATTAATGCATCCGATTGTCTGGAAAACATGAGCGAGGCACTCTTAGGTTTTAGCCCGCCGCCGGATGATGCAAAAGCCGTTCTGCAGGAAATCCTCGATTGGGCGAACCGGATCGATAAGGAAGGCATGCCTGACTCGGAAACCGAAGAAATCCTGGCTGAAACTCAAGCGGCCTCCGGCGATACGGGGGAAACCCTTGAGAAAGCAACGATGGAACAGTTGCAGACGCCCATGGTGCGGGTTGCCGCCGAACAGATCGAGAGCTTATTCAGACTTTCAGGCGAAAATATCATCCTTAACAGTCAAGCCCAAGAACGTATGCGTCGCATAAACAACCAGCTGCATGCCATGCAGATGCAGTTTGCATTATTGCAGCAACTCGGTACGGAATTGGAACAATTAATCGACCTTAAAGACTTGACGGGGCGTTCTTTAGGTTTGAACGGCACAGGCTTCGACGCTTTGGAAATGGATCAGTATAACGAACTCCATACAGCAAGCCGGCGCATGGCTGAAGCTGCTATCGACGCACGAGAAATCGGGTTGGATATTAATAAGGAATTGGAACAAGCCAACGAGGTATTGCAATATCAGCAACGTTTAGCGGTCGAGGCACAGGAAGTGGTGATGCAGACGCGATTGGTGCCGGTAGTTTCTATTTCGCCCCGTCTGCAAAGAAGCCTCAGGCAGACCTGCCGTTTGACCAATAAGCAAAGCGATTTGGTGTTAACGGGGGAAGAATTGCTGATCGATGGCGATACGCTTAATGCGATGCTTAATCCGCTGATGCATATTTTACGTAATGCGGTCGATCACGGTATTGAAAGCGAGAGCGACCGTTTATCCAAGGGTAAACCTGGTAAGGGACGGATTGCCATCAGCTTTGAACTGGAAGGCAGCACTCTATTAGTCCGCTGTCGGGATGACGGGCGCGGCTTGGATTATGACGCTATTAGAGCGGCAGCGGAAAAAAGAGGCGTAATGCAGCCTGAACAGGAAGTCTCTGAAGAAGAATTGAAGCGTTTTATTTTGCGTCCGAATTTCTCAACCCGCACTGTCACAACCCAAACATCAGGTCGTGGCGTCGGTATGGATGCAGTGTATGCCCAGGTCATCGCCATGGGTGGAACGCTGACGATGGAATCGGAATCAGGCTACGGCATGACAATAGAATTAAGGATACCGTTGCCTGTTAGCTTGACCCATGCGTTGTTAGTCAACGTCGGCCAGTACCGGATAGCAATTGCCAACAAGGGTATCTCGCAAATCTATTATTCCGGTGATATCCAGCTGATTACCGAAGATGACCAAGAAAAGCTGCTGTTAGAGGGCAAAACCTATTCTGTAGCAAAGCTTGATAATCTACTCCATATTCCTGGACATCGTAAACAGCAGCGCCCTTATGGCGCAATGCTGCTGGTTCAAAATGAAGAAAAGGCCACGGCCGTACTGATAGATTCTGTAGTCGACACCCTGGATGTGGTTATTAAAAGTTTGGGTAAGTACATCGATAAGATTCCTGGCTTTATAGGCGCCACCATCTTAGGGGATGGTACTGTGACACCGGTTCTTGATTTGCCTGAATTATTGCGTGCTCCGGCCAGGGCGATAAATAACATTTATACCAATCCCATGGACATCGAAGAGTCTGAATCCATGATGCTAACAATTATGGTGGTGGACGATTCACTTAGTCAACGTCGAGCCCTGGAGCAACTATTATCGGATGCCGGCTATAAGGTACGTACTGCCCGTGACGGTATTGAAGCGGTGAATCTGCTTGCTCAAGTTAAACCTGATTTGGTACTGACTGACCTTGAGATGCCACGCATGAACGGCATCGAATTGACCGCGCATATTCGTGTCCAATCCAGTCTAAGAAGATTACCTGTGATCATGATTACGTCAAGAACGACGCAAAAGCACCGTCTAATGGCCGAGGAAGCTGGTATCGATTTCTATCTCGCCAAACCGGTGCGCGACGAAGATCTGTTAGTGAAAGTGCACAATCTACTGGAGCAAGCGACAGACAGAGAACGCAAAATTGCGTAACAGCAAATCGATAAACCATCGCAGCAGGATACATCCGGGAATATGCGATGGACCGATCGAATGATGATTGATACGACGTTGGGAAAACTCATTTACATTTCTATTATGGAGAATTGAAACAATGCAATTGCCTATTAAATTATTTGACCTGAACAGGTTAACCCTTGTTCAAAAATTGACAACGCTGGGCTGGGTGGCGGTAGGCAGCTTGTTGTTCATTGCCGTAGGCTATGCTTCGTTGCGCTTCGCGGAAAGTAAATTTGAAGACACTTCTCGCAAAACCATCCAGTTCGGTGACCTGATCGCGAAAATTGAAATCGATGGTATGCAATTACGCCTTCACGAAAAAGACTTTTACTTGAGGAAAGACGCCAAGTATCTGGAGCAACACGCCGAGACACAAAAGGGGCTTTTTGAAGCCATTAGCAAAGCCCGTGAATCGGCTCCGGAAAGCCTTCGCCCCACCCTTGACGAAGTCCAGAAGGATTTGACCGAATATGCAGGCTTTTTTAAACAAACAGCGGATCAATTGATCCAGGTCGGTCTTAACGAGAACATCGGTTTGCAAGGGCAGCTGCGCACAGCAGTGCATAATGTGGAAGATATTGTGACAAAGCAAAAGGAACTGTCCTTGAAGGTATCCATGCTGCAGATGCGACGCCGTGAGAAAGATTACATGCTACGCGGCGACCTGGAATATATGGGAAAAATGGCGGCCGAACGGAAGGAGTTCGCCAGTGCCCTGGACGAGGCACACCTGTCGCCCGACGAGAAAAGTAAAATCGCAACACTAATGGACGAATATCAAAAAGGTTTCGAAGCCTACGTTGCCGGTGATCAAGCCCAAAAGTCCGCTGCCGAGTCGGCACGCGGCGCATTCCACAAACTGGAGCCGCTGCTCGACCAGCTTGCTAAAGAAAAGGTCGGGTTACTCGCCGCTGCGGAAGCATCGTTGGCCCAATCCCGTACTATCGGCAACATGATCTTTGCCGCAGTCATTTTGTTAGTGATGCTATTGGTATACGCAGCCGTGATTATCACTATCCGCAGTATTGTTAACCCAGTGAAGCACCTGATGAATGTCGTGGAAAAGATCTCCCAAGGCGACACCATAGCTCGTGCCAATATCGAGAGCTTTGACGAGATCGGAGCCTTGGGTCGCCAGTTCGATATAATGGTGGATCAGCGCGAGGCGAGCAACGCCGCGATACAAAAAGAGAATGAAACGCTCAACAACTCCATTATCGAACTATTGCAGGTGGTGGCGAAACTTGCGCAAAGAGATTTGACCGTCATGGCGCCGGTGGCGGAAGATATTACCGGGCCGCTCGGCGATGCTTTAAATATGCTCTCTTCCGAGACTTCCAAGGTATTGAACCAAGTAGTGAAAATCGCCGGAGACGTGGCAAAGGTTTCCCGGCAAGTGAAAGTCCAGTCCGATACGGTTATTAACATTGCTGCGGAAGAGAAACGCGAAGTAGCGCAATCCGCCGCCGAACTCAGTGCGGCCTCCGAGGCCATGCTGGATATCGCCAAGCTGGCGCTGTCTTGCAACCAAGCTGCGGCGA
>JAQTLI010000175.1 GCA_028714995.1 Methylobacter sp.
AGCTCTGCGCTGATCAGACCGTTGCTGCCGGTTGAGTCAACTTCGCGGATGCCATCCACTGCAGCGGCTGCGGTCATCCCACCGCCGATGATCAAATACTGGTAGTTCGTCATAGTTTGTGTCTCCTGTCTTTTACTTACTCTTTCCAGAGTTGCTGTCCAGACTCGCGCAGCGCCCTTATAGATTGTGAAGAAATTGTCCTTCACACATAGAATGTTGTCTGTACGCTGACGAACACAACGCTATGTTCCGATCACTACATTTCAAAGATCCTAATGAACATAGAGTTATGTATGTCTAAAATTCCCTTTCGTGTGTTGTTCCCATAAAGGTATTTTAATGGTTTACATTATTCCATAATCTATGAATGTTCACACACAGACCCCGACCAGTTTCGTATGTATTATTTAAATGCGCAGAAGGCCCTCTGATTTTCATTTCCACATTACGTCAGCGTTTGCCTTTGCTGCGGCAGCAAGAAGATTAATGAGCGGCAGCGCTCGATTAGCCATGCTCACGACTGGCTCATCCGCATCCTCGTCCTCAACTGGCGGTGAGGCTTTTTCTGCCTCGATAGCGGCTGTTAACCGACTCAGGGCCGCAGGAATATCTGCCGCCAGAATCGCACCGGGCACGGTTGCACTGTGTCCCATCATTTTCAGCAGGGCAAGCGCGACATCCCCAAATAGGGTGATGTCGGCATAGGCTTTGGTAGTAAATGTAACAAGCATAGTGTTCTCCTCGAACGAATAATTAGTATTTGCTTGCGTACAGCCATTAACTCTACGCATACAGGTTATTACTCAAGTCGGATACATCCTTTGTGTTCGTGGTACCCAGACACATTTTCATTGCGCAACCTTTTGTCGCAACGCGGTTGAAAAAATTCCGCCGTCGAAACTCAAGGCAGCCCCATCTCACTTCTTAACGCGTGGTGCGCCACTTGTTCCCTGGCTGCGGTGACAACGTGAGCGGGCTCGAACCCGAAGTGCTGTGTAACGATCGCTTTCATGCCGCTCATCAGCAGTCCACGCATGATGTTGTCGAGCCGGAAGCTTTGACTGAGATCGTGTTGTTGTGCGGCTTTCATGATAGCTTCTATTATGTGCAGTCGGCTTTGGGGATGCCGAGCAAGGTGGAAAAATCATAATTGATCAGGTCGCCGATATGCTCAATTGTTATATCAGCGGGCGGATAGGCGGCGATATTCCCGGGGTCGAGCGCATAGTGTCCCTGCCGAGGGAATACGGTTGTCAGATGATCTCCACAGATTTTTTTCATCGCCGCCAGAATGCGCAGTTTGTCGTCCACCATGACGTAATGACGAGCCGGGTAACGCTGCTCGACGTCATCGAGCATTTGCTCTTTGTGCTGGTAAATCAGCACCCGGCCCCCGACCGCGTCCCACAATCCTGATCGCAGTGCCTTGCGCGGCTGGAACACCACATCGCCATCCGACAGAATCACTGTCGGTCCCCAACGGCGGAGATATGCGATGACGTCAAGGGCGCCTGGATACAAGCGCTCTGCAAACGGATAGTCCACCAGAAATGAAGATAACATCAATAACCGCGGATCATTCATGCCCCCAACACGGTAGCCTTGCAAGGCGCCGAGATAGTCCGCATAGCCGAGTTCAGCGCGCAACGCTTCGAAAATTTCCCAATATCGATTCCGGCTCTCGTCGCCAAACTCACGCGCAAGATGGTCGCTCAGGTCGGCTACGATGCGATCGTTATCGAGCAGGGTATTGTCAATATCCAGCAGGAACACCACTTCGTTTGCCGCTGTCATTTTGCCACCTTCACCGATATTGGGTTGTGCCAGCTTCCGTCTGCCGCAATGAGCGTATCAGCTAGTTTCGGTCCCCAGCTGCCGGGTTTGTAGCGGTGAGCCTTGTGGTGGATATTAAGAACTGGATCGACTACAGCCCAAGCAGCTTCAACCGCATCCTCGCGAATAAAGAGCGCTCCATCGCCAGCCATGGCGTCTTCCAAAAGTCGCTCGTAGGGTGTTTCCTGTCCCGGCTGTTCATCTAGCAGGTAGAGCTCGCGCTGATCGCCGACGAACTCCTTGCCTGCACGCTTGACGCGCGCGGCGATGGCGACGGCGGAGTTGGGAGAGATCCGGAAACGCAGATAATTGGACCGCCCGTCCACGGGAGCGGAATCGTCGAACAGCTTTTGCGGTGGCGGCTTTAACTCCACCAGAACCTCGGCTGCTGTTGCTGCCAGACATTTGCCGGAACGCAGGTACCACGGCACTCCTTCCCAGCGCCACGAATCGATAAAAAGCCGCAGGGCGCAGAAAGTCTCGACATCCGAGTCCTTCGCCACACCTGGCTCTTTCCGGTAACCTGAGTACTGGCCGCGCACCACGTCGTCTGGGTGCAGGGGCCGCATGGCCTGGAACACTTTGGCTTTCTCGCTGTGAACAGCACCAAAGCTCTGATAAGCCGGCGGCTCCATGGCAAGCAACGCGACAATCTGGAACAAATGATTCTGGATAACATCGCGCAGACAGCCAACACTTTCGTAAAATACGCCGCGACCGTTCACACCAAAATCCTCGCACAGCGTGATCTGCACGCTGGCCACGCAGTTGCGGTTCCAGATCGGTTCAAGAAACGAATTGGCGAAACGGAAATAGAGAATATTCATAATCGCCTCCTTCCCCAGATAATGGTCGATGCGAAAGATCGAATCTTCCGCGAACACCGACAGCGCGATACGGTTGAGTTCCCGGGCCGAAGCCAGGTCGCGCCCGAACGGCTTTTCAACGATGACGCGCGCCTGATCGGCTAGGCCCGCTGATCCTAGCCCTTTGATAACTGTCTCGAACAGCGCGGGCGGAATCGCGAGATAATGCGCTGGGCGAAGGGCATCGCCCAGCGTTTGCTTGAGCGCTTTGAACGTGTCCAGGTCGTTGTAATCACCGTCCACATACTGGAGCAGGGAAAGCAGATGGTCGAGGGCGCTCCGGTCATCGATCTTGCCGGCTTGCTTGATACTGTCCGTCGCCTGTTTGCGCACTTGCGCCAAGTTCCACTTCGAGAAGGCGACGCCTACCACCGGCACATTAAGGGCTCCACGCTTGGCCATTGCGTAGAGTGCCGGAAAGATCATCTTGTGGGCGAGGTCGCCCGTCACGCCGAAGATCACCAACGCATCAGCCGACGTCGTACGACTATAGGTATTGTTCATTTCAGAGGCCTTCTTTCTTCTCATTATGCCCACCAAGCTGCTTTCTCATTACGGACAGAAGCCGGTTGGCATAGTCGGCATCGCTATCGTACTAGCCCTTACCGAATTCGATCCCGTAGTGGACCATCTTTGACGTAGTGTCCGGCTTCGTGCTCACGGCGAGGGGAAGCGTGGCAAAGACCGGACCAAGATGCTGGACAGTTTCTTTCTCGTCACTGATAACCAGGCAATAGCCACGTTCCGAAGATCAAGGCAATGTCTATCCATATTCCCGGTAAGTTTCATGTTTATTCTCTGTGAATAAATTTATTTGAGATCACCAAAGCCCATCTGAATCTTGCCTACGTTCTTTTGGATATTTCCTTCTAGCTCCATATCCTTGTTGTCCAGTATCACGCCGACGGCTTCCTTAACTTTATCTTTGACTTCTTCGAATCGGCCTATCTTTTGATCTTTGTTCATGAGTGTTTCCTGATAATTAATTTAGCCATCACCAGAGCGTGAAATGACGTGTCCTATTGCTTAATTGAAATAATACAAGCAAAACTGAACACGGTCGGTGCGGAAGCGTACATAGATTAAGGATTTTCCTTAGGGACGCGGATTTTTAGAACTGCTTATGAGCAACAAGGAATAGATACGGATTAAGTTTATACAACTGCTTAATATGATGATGCGGCTTTATTGGTTGCATAACGCTGATCTCAACATTCCTCAGCCGCAGATGCGGAACCGGTCCTCGCTTGATAGCGCCGATTGATTGCGACAATAACTTGTTTCTACAGGCTGGATTCATTACAGCGATGTGAATGTCGGGGGGCATATCATCGATAACGATCAATGTTCGTTACCGTACAGACTAAGTCCGATCTTGCAGCTAAACTTTTTTCACCTTTTTAATGAGGATCATCATGAATATGAATATCGCGATCGAACCCATACTGGCTCTTGTGATAGGGATATTAATTTTGCTGGTACCGAGGTTTTTAAATTATTTCGTGGCCGTGTATTTGATCGTCGTGGGTATCTTGGGGCTAATGCACCATGGTCTCAGGTGAAGGGGGGCAAGGAAGGGCCAAGGCTCCGCCGATTTGGACTGGTTTTTAGTTTAACGTTTTTTCTCTAAGAGGAGTACTACCATGTCACTAGGCACAATTTTACTGATAATTATCGTCCTGATGCTTGTTGGCGCCTTTCCAACCTGGCCACATAGCCGGGAATGGGGTTATGGACCCAGCGGTGGGCTAGGGCTGTTACTGATCATCTTACTGGTTCTGGTCTTAATGGGCAGAATCTAGCCGCGAAACAATACCACGCCGACCATGTTCAGTTTTGTCTGTATCGCTTCAACTGGACGTTGGGAAATATCATTTCACGCTTTGGTCATGACTAACAATTATCAGGAGACATTCATGAACAAAAATCAAATTAAAGGCCGCGTCGAATTTATTCATTGCGCTCCTGATTTTTAAATAAAAGCCCAGTTCACCCTGCAAGACATCATCTGGGCTAATAAAACAAAGGAGTTCCAACATGCTTTCAACTGTACCTGATGTAATTTTTAAAACACGTGTTCGCGACGAAAGTATCGGTGGCGACAATCCGTTTCGCTGGCAGGATGTCAGCACCGATGACATCTTTAAAGGAAAAAAAATTGTTATTCTGGCTCTTCCTGGTGCCTATACACCTACCTGCTCAAGCAAACATTTGCCTGGATTTGAAGCCAAATATCAGGAACTCATTGCTCAGGGTGTTGATGAAGTGTATTGCCTGAGTGTTAATGATGCCTTTGTGATGTTTCAATGGGGCAAGCATCTGGATATCAAGCATGTAAAGATGCTGCCTGACGGTAATGGCGATTTTACCAAGGCAATGGGCATGCTGGTGAAAAAAGAGAACCTTGGTTTTGGCAGTCGCTCATGGCGTTATTCAATGATTGTCGAGAATAAGAAGATCATCAAAATATTCAGCGAACCCGGCAAAGTTGATAATTGCCCTGATGATCCGTTTACGGTAAGCGATGCTGATACCCTGTTGGCTTATTTAAAACAGAACAAATGAGCCTACGTTGACCCCTTTATTCTACGAGAGGCACCCATGACTCAATATGATTATGATCTGTTTATAGTGGGTGCGGGTTCTGGCGGTGTGCGTGCTGCTAATATGGCAGCGGCACAGGGTGTACGAGTTGCCATTGCTGAACAGCGTAATTTAGGCGGCACCTGTGTCAATTTGGGTTGTGTGCCCAAAAAACTGCTGGTCTATGCCTCCCAATTCAGTGATGAATTCGAGTCGGCAGCGGGTTTTGGCTGGACGGTGGGCAAATCAACGTTCAACTGGACTAGGCTGATCGCCAACAAAAATCGGGAGATAGAGCAGCTACAAGCGGTTTACCGCAACCGGCTGCAAAAATCGGGCGTCAGTATTATCACCGGCAGGGCACAAATGCTGGATGATCATACTGTCGCTGTCGATAATACGGAATACAGCGCCGAACGCATACTGATTGCCACAGGCGGCTGGCCGTTTGTTCCTGAGATACCCGGCAAGCAACATATCGTCACCTCGAATGACATGTTTTTTCTTGAGCAATTGCCCAAACGTATCATTATTGTCGGCGGTGGTTACATCGCGGTGGAATTTGCCAGCATTCTTCACGGCCTGGGTGTTGATACCACACTGTGCCATCGTGGCCACAAATTGCTTAGTGGTTTTGATGAGGATATACGAGATTTTCTGGCCGCTGAAATGACCAGGAAAGGTATTAATATTCTTCTCAATACCGATATTGAAGCTATTGAAAGTGTAGGAGATTGCTTCACAGCATGGCTTATAGATGGCGGTAAAGTGAGCACAGACCTGGTGATGTATGCCACCGGCAGAACACCGAATTCAACCGGATTTGGACTGGAAGCGCTGGGTGTTGAATTGGACGACGAAGGTGCAATTAAGGTTAATGACGACTATCAAACCAATGTGCCATCAATCTATGCGCTGGGTGATGTGACTAACCGGGTCAACCTGACGCCGGTAGCCATAGCAGAGGGCATGGCTCTGATCACTAAGTTGTATGCCCATCAACCGAGACCGGTAGATTATGACAATATTCCTA
>JAQTLI010000176.1 GCA_028714995.1 Methylobacter sp.
GCCATGCAGATAGCGCTCCACCATTTGCAAGGACACTGCCGCCGCGGCATAATCGCCCAGATAATGCTGGGCAAAACCCAACAGCGCAAAATAACTGCCGGAAGCGGAGACATAATTGTCGGTTTCCCAGCGAGCCAGAGTTTCAGTCATATCTACCGGCTGGTAATCCGGTTTCATCGGCGCTACCCAGCCGGCCAGCACTGCTTCGGCAAGCCCGACCGAGAACGACAGCTGGTTCTTGCGTGAAAAATGCAGGCATTCCTCGGCAGCTTCTTCAACCAAACGCAGATTCTTGCCCTGTACCAGCAAATTCCACATCAGTGGCCCATAGGACAAGCCGGCGTTATACAAATCGCCGCAATTCTTGCCGCACTGGATGGCTTTGTGACAGTAATCGACGATCTCGGCCGGATGGCTGCGCGAATGCATATTGCACCAGACAATGCCGTTCATGCCACGGGTGGCGCCAAAGGTATTGGGGTGTTTTTCACACAGGTCGTGGGCCAGATCCTGATAAAGGAATGCCAGCTCGAACTTGCCCTGTTCTCCGAGATTGAGGCCCATGATCGAAAACGAATAAATCACCGATTCGTCCATGCCGCCCTGCAGACAATGCAGAGTAGATTGCGCCGCTGACAGATATAGCTGCGGCACCAGGCCGGACATATAGAGATCGGGGATTAGTTCGCTATAAAACGCCAGCTCGATCTTACTTTTGCGGTCCTGGGTAAAAGGCATATGCAGGATAGTCGTCCAGACATCGTCTTGCTGTTCGATTTCCGCCATTAAGGCCAGCATCCGCTGTTGGGCTACCTCGGGTTGTTCGGGAATTGACTTGTTGAAATAGGCCAGGCCGCGGTTAGCGGTGGCTATCGCCTTGTTGAAATTGCCGAATGAGGACAGCGACGTAGTTTGTTCCGCCAGGGCTTCAGCCTTGTCCAGGTCGCTGACGGCGTGTTCGATCAGATAATTGAGCAGCACTTCCGATCTTTCGTAACGGCCGCACATCAACTCAGTCTTGGCCAGGCGCTGGTAAATACGAAATGTCAGGTCATAAGCCTGTTGCCAGCAATCGTCCGGCAGATAGTCATGAGCTTTCTGGAAAAAATCGTTGGCGGCATCGCCAGCCAATGCATCAAGGGCTTTGTTGCCGGCATGAAAGTTGATATTGACCAGCCGATACGCCAATTCATCATTCATGTATACTGGGCGACCCAGATTAAGGTGGGCGGCAATGGTGAACAAGTTGTCAAGTGTTTCAAGATGGGCTCCTGCCGGTACCGCTTGCAGCAGACGGTTGCCGATACGCCAGTGAATAGTGGGCCTGGTCTGGGGGTCGACTTGGCGCAGCACCGCTTCCTGAACCCGGTCGTGGACGAACTGCAGATCGGATTTATTTTCCAGCAGCATGCCCAGATTCAATACCGGCTTCAAATCTTCAAACAGCTGTTCGATGCGAATATCCAGCACCAGCGCCACATCTTCGACGCTGAAACGGTTGCCCATGCAGGCGCAGTGGTCGAGGATATGCAGGGTTTTAGAGGGCAGTTTGCTCACTTTGGAGCTGAATAATTCTACTACCGAGGTCGGCATCTGCGTGTCGCGAATCCGATTGATGTCCCAGTGCCAGTGTTGTTCGGCATCAGTATTCAGCAGATCCTCATTATACAGCCAAGCCAAACTTTCGCTGACGAATAGCGGGTTGCCTTCGGTGAGGTGGGCGATAAATTCCGCCAGATTGGCCGTGGTTTCCAGCGAGGAATTGAGGATATAGGCCACCATCTCGTGGCAGTCGGCGTCGGTTAGTGCCTCCACGCGAATTTCCGCGAACGGGTCGTTGTTTTCCTGAATCTTGCGTATCAGCTTGCTGAGCGGATGGCTGCTGTCGACTTCGTTGTGCCGGTAGGCCCCCATGAAAAAGAGGAAGGGATGCTCTTGATGGTTGTCGAACAGGTTTTGTAGAAAATCGAAGGTAGCGCTGTCGCACCATTGCAAGTCGTCGATAAACAGCACCAGCGGATTATCCTCGCTGGCCAGACAGGCTAAAAATCGGCCGAACAAATTGTTGAAACGGTTGCGGGCTTCCACCGGTGGCAGATGCGGCACTTCTGGTTGAGGGCCGATGATGAATTCCAGTTCCGGCAACACATCGCTGATAACGCTGCCGTTATTGTCCACGACGTCGAGTATTTTGGCCCGCCACTGCTGAACCCGTGAGTCACTTTCGGTCAAAAAGATGCGGATCAGATTTCGCAAAGCCTGAATCAGCGAGCTGTAGGGGATGTTTTTCTGGTATTGGTCGAATTTGCCGGAAGTGAAGTAACCGCGATTTTTGACCAGTGGTTTTTGCAGTTCCTGAATCAGCCGGGTTTTGCCGATGCCGGACAGGCCGGAAATAAATACCGAGCTAAATTTGCCTCTGATGACCTCGTTGTATTGCTGCTGTATCAACAGGCTTTCGGCCTGACGGCCGACCATTTTCGAAATAAAGATGACCCGGCGGCTGCGATCGTGCTGACCGATGGTAAACGCCGATACGTTGCCGGTGGCGGCATATTCTTCCTTGCAGCGGTTCAAATCGGCCAGTAACCCTGCGGCACTCTGATAGCGTTTCTCGGGCTGTTTGACGGTGAGTTTGGCAATAATATCGGCCAAGGCTTGAGGAATCTGCGGCTTGAGCTGATTGGCTTTAGGCGTTTCCTCGGCCAGATGCGAATGAATTAGCTCCAGCGGATCGCTGGAAAAGAACGGCAGCTGGCCGGTCAGCAGCTCATAGAACACTATCCCCAATGAATACAAATCGGTAGAAAAATCTACCCTGTAGTTGATACGGCCGGTCTGTTCCGGCGACGTGTAGGCCAAAGTATGGCGTACGAATTCCGGGTCGTAGATAAAATGGCTGACATCACGAATGTCGAGCGGCGTGATGAAATCGGTCAGCCGCAGGGTCAGCGTCCCCGGTTGCAGCAGAATATTGTGCGGCTTGACGCCGCCGTGGGTAATGCCGGCATCGTGTACCGCTTGCAGGGTATCGGCCAGTGTACAGGCCAGCGTAAAAAAATCGTTGAGATCGAGCTTGTCTTGCTGTTTCGCCCAACAGTTCAGCGGTTGCCCTGCGAACCAAGGCTGAACGATAAACTGTAGGTCGCCGTAAGTCTCCAAGGCGAGCGGCGTAGAAACCCGCGGATCGTGCAGCACTTTTAAGCGTTCAATTTTCTGGCGCAGATGCCGGGACTGGTCGTCCCAGCTCGACAGCAGTTTCAGCAGTTTGATGATCAACGGTTGGTCGGGGACGTGTTTGTGGTAGCCCTTGAATACCAAGGCCTGCAAGCTTTCTCCCAGTTTTTCGGTAACGATGTAGTTGCCCAGTTTCGGCGCGCCCAGCTGTTGATTATTTTTTTTTGTTATATCAATCAATTGAGATATGTTCTCTGGAACGTAGGGTTATTTTTGGCATAGTAAAGTAATTTTCAGACCAAAACCAGAAATTTCGCGATGATGAGGTCGTAATAGAGGGTGAGCTAAATAAACGACAGAAATGTTTCATAGGCTTTATAAACGATTGCTATTGTGAGTTGCCGCTTGTTGACGCCGATTGAATTTTGAGCGCTGTTTCCCCCCAATCTCTAGATGATGGTAGGGTATGAACTTTAGCGATGTAGGGATTTTAAGGCTTTACTGGGGGCGTTAATAGGTAACGGTAGTGTTTGAATGTTCAATCAAATCCAGCGTTCTTTCTGGCAGGATTCCGGTCGTCGCCCCTTCCAGATTCAATCGCGCATCTTCATGTACGGTCGTCATAAACCGGATCAACTGCATCTCGTGTTTCATTTTCTCTTCAAAATCCTCGGCTTCCCACATTTTGTTCAGCAAATATTTCGCATGATGATGAATGGTGAAGGCAACCGCCTCGGGTAAATGCGTGTAACTGGCCTGAATTGAAGATTTAAGTTGATCCAGCGATGCCAAATATTGTTTATAGTCGCTGACGTCCTGTTTGCATTTGGTTTTAAACATGGACAATTCAGCGTTATGTTTAGTCCTTAGCAAGGTGATATCGTGTTCCAGCTGCACGCTGCGCTTTTTTAACTCAGCCTCCAGCGCTTTTTCGGACAGTACCTGGGCATGTTTAAGCTTTGCTTGGCTGTCCTGATTATCTTGCTGCCATTTCAGATTTTCATCTTTGACTGAATGGATAAGATTAACAATATTAGAAACCCAGTTTTTTAAAATACTCATGCTCTACTTAATAGTCGATATTCTTTGCTGCAATTCTAACAGAGCGACAATATCCTGTTGATCCCGATAGCGTGTATTTTCCTGCTGTAATTGCTTATAAGTTGTTGCCGGCATGCTCTCCTTCATCGAAAGCAGATCTTTATCTATGGCTTTAGATAAAGACCGGATGTGTTTGCGGTTATTAAGCTTTAACAAACGTTTTCTGCTCAGTTCACTGAAATATTTTAATTGTAATGTCTTGAAATAAAACAGCCGCTTAACCTGATCCTGCCTGGCCTGAACAAACAACAACCGCCGCTGTACCCGCTGTTTTGATGAAAAGTAATCTAAAACAGAACGGACAACGATTTTAGAAATGCCCAGCAACGCGGAAATTATCAACAAAGCAAATGCAATTAAAAGAATTGCCGACCCCAGCTGAGTAAATACCTGAGGCAAGCCAGGTACCGCTAACCACAGCAATACCTCTACCAATAAAAACACGGGGATAGACGCAAGAACAAGCAACAGGGAAATTCTAATAATCAAAAGAAAGCCTAACCAAGCGGTGTATGACGCTATATTTGCATTCTGGTTTAATTATCACAGACATGGTGAACGGAATAGTCAGTATCTTTTATACTCGGCATATTGGGCATAGCCACTCCTTTCATCATTTCACCGCATCTTTTCATTTCTTGCAGCACGGAAGTTTTCGCGATCTCTTGACCGAATGAAATAGCCAACTGCTGAGCTTCATCACGCTTTCCACTCGCACACAAGGATTTCAGCTCATTATCCAATTGGCTCGATCGTAGCTCTAATGCTTGCAGTGCTGCTTGATCAACGCCTTCCATACAAGCCTGCATATTCTGCATCTGCAGCATCATTTCCTCGCTCATATCCGGAATATCCTGTGCAATGTAAGGCAGGCAATAACAGAAATGCGATGATGGTTGTTAGTTTTTTCATATTATAGTTTCTACTAACTATTCTTATGACGCCAAAGAGGATGCTTGCTTGCGTGCAAAAACTTGCTTGCGTGCAAATAGTATAATACCGAAAATCCGATAACTAAAACAGGACGGAGCAATTGCCTCGTCCGCGAGGTTAGCTCAGAAAATGGATGAAATGTGAGGTACAAAACTTTCAGAACGGAACTAGATTCAGAGTATGCCTAACTTCCGCTCAAGTTCAGCACAAAGGATTTCATCTACCAGGCTTATCTATTAATAGTTGAATAAACTAACGCATAAATCATCAACTGCAAAAAGACCAGCCCCCAGAAATAGAGGCCAAATAGAACAGCTTTTACTTGTATTGGCTGTTGCGGGGAATTGCGTTTGACGAAAAAAATGCCGCCAAGGGTTGAAATAACAGCGATGGCGGCACCAATCAAGACAAAGTTCATTAATAATCTCTTACAGGAGGCGGCGCAAGCACAACTCTTGAACCATTCGATTCCGCAGAACTAACGACACCAGCGGCTTCCATAGTTTCTATAATAGTTGCTGCGCGGTTATAACCCACTTTAAAACGTCTTTGTACGCTGGATATCGAAGCTTTGCGCGATTCTGTAACAAACTGCACGGCCTCGTCATATAGCGCATCAGACTCTCCGCTGCTGCTGTTACCGTCACCACCCATGCCGAAACCATCACTGGAATCAGAAGGTTCTTTGGTGATTTCATCCAGATAATTAGCGGGAGCTGTCTGTTTTAAAAATTCAACCACGCGATGAACTTCATGATCATCAACAAAGGCGCCATGTGCACGAATCGGAATACTGGTTCCTGATGGCAAGAACAGCATATCGCCATTGCCTAGCAAGGCTTCCGCGCCACCCTGATCAAGTACAGTGCGCGAGTCGATGCGTGACGATACCTGAAATGAAATCCGGGTGGGTATGTTGGCTTTAATCAAACCGGTCAATACATCAACCGACGGACGCTGAGTTGCCAATATCAAATGTATGCCGGCAGCTCTAGCCTTTTGCGCCAGACGAGCGATCAGTTCTTCAACCTTTTTACCGACTACCATCATCATATCGGCCAATTCATCAATGACGATGACGATGCTAGGTAAAGTGGTTAATA
>JAQTLI010000177.1 GCA_028714995.1 Methylobacter sp.
ATTTGACTGGCGATAAATTGATTCTTGACCACAGAAGAAATCAACAACCCAAGGCCTAACGATACCAAAAGATATAACATCGAAACCAGCGCCAGCACGATCACTGAGCCTCGAAACGGCACATCGAACAGGAATTTAGCCGAAAGCAGGCACAGTACCAGGCCGGTCAGGCCCAACGCAAAATAAGGCACGGTTTTGCCTATCATAATTTCCGAAACCCTAACCGGGGTAACGAACAGCGATTCCAACGTGCCGCGTTCCCATTCCCTCGCCATCACCAGCGCCGTCAGAAAAGCGCCGATCAACGTCATTACCAGCACAATCAGTCCCGGTACCAAAAAATAGCGGCTGTTGTTGGCTTCGTTGAACCACAGCCGCGATTCAATCCGCACCGGACCGGTAATGCCGCTATGGCCTTCGGCTTGCCGCCGTTGCGTCCATTGCCCGATGGCGCCTTCGGCATAAGCCTGCACCAGCCTGGCGTAATTGGCGTCCGAGCCATGTAGGACTATCTCCACCTCTGCGTTGCCCAGCGCCAATTGCCGGGCAAAGTCGGGGCGGATACGGACGATGGCGTCGATCTGGCGGCTGGTCATCAAATTCAGCGCTTCCGGCATCGCAGTCATGGTGCGGGGGCGAAAATACGGCGACAGCTCAAAACCGGCCGCCAATTCCGACGCCTCGGGGGATGGTGCCTCCAGCACTATCGCCACCGGAACATTTTTCACATCCAGCGACAAGCCGTATCCGAACAACAATACCAGCATCACCGGCAATAAAATCCCGATTGCGATACTGCTGGGATCACGCCGCATCTGTAGACTTTCCTTACGGATCAAAGCCAGCGTGCGTCGGCGCCGGGCGCTACATTCAGTTTGCATGGTCGCGGGCCGCTTCGACAATATTGATAAAAGCATCTTCCATCGTCGGCCTGCGCCCGTCGCTACGACTACCATAACGGCGAATTTCCGCAGGGGCGCCTTGCGCCAGTATGCGTCCGGCGTCCTGGATGACGACGCGGTCGCAATATTCCGCCTCCTCCATGAAATGCGTCGTTACCACGATGGTGACGCCCTGCTCGGCCAGACCGGTGATGCGCCGCCAAAAACCGCGCCGGGCCAGCGGATCGGCGCCGCTGGTGGGTTCGTCTAAAAACAGCACTTCCGGCTCGTGCATCAACGCCGCCGCCATCGCCAACCGTTGCCGGTATCCGCCCGGCAAGCGCTCGCTGGGCGTGTGCATCAGGGCGGAAAGTTCAAATTGTTGTATCGCCCAATCCAAACGCTCCTGCCTGCGTTTACCATGCAAACCATAGGCGCTGGCAAAGAAATCCAGGTTTTCAGTAACCGAAAGTTGGCCGTACAACGCAAATTTCTGGGCCACATAGCCGATACGCTGCCGTGCCGACGCCCTGGCGAAACGCAGATCCTGGCCGATGACCCGCAACGAACCGGAACTGGCGGCAAGCAATCCGCATAGCATGCGGAATGTGGTGGTCTTGCCCGCTCCGTTAGGACCCAGCAGGCCAAAGATTTCTCCGCGTTTCACATCGAAACTGACATGATCGACGGCAGTAAATTCTCCGAAACGGCGCACCAAATCGTGCACCTCGATCACAATTTCACCCGCCGAACTGTTAAAGGTCTTTCCCAGTTTCAACGTTCCCGCCACGCCTTCGGCAATGCGGGCTTTCTGCAACAGCAGTATGAAACCGTCCTCGAAATTGGGCTGCTCCGACTTTGCTGACGGATAGACAATGCCGTTAAGCTTGAGCTCAGTCGCGTCAGGCGGCACTTCCCGCAACACGGTGCGCACACAGCCGCCTTCCGGCAGTGCATCGGCAACCTCGGCATGGTCAAGCAGGTGGGACTGGAGATTACGCGCCAATTGCCCTTCTTCCGGATGAATTAAGAAAACCTTGCCTGCCGCGGTCTGGCTTAAAATTTTTGGATGTCCCTGCGTAAGCACTTTGCCCTGCGACAATACAATGGCCTGATCGCAATTTTCCGCCTCGTCCAGGTAAGCCGTGCTCATCAGCACGGTCAGCTTTTCGTCCTGAACCAGATGATGAATGATGTTCCAAAGCTCGCGGCGCGACAGTGGGTCCACGCCTACCGTCGGCTCGTCCAGCAGCAATAAATCCGGCGAACGCACCAGGGTGCAGGCTAGGCCCAGTTTCTGTTTCATGCCGCCGGAAAGCTGCCCGGCCAACCGGTCGGTAAACCGCCCCAGGCCGGTCATATCCATTAGCTGCGGGTAGCGTTGGCTGCGGCTATCCATATCGATGCCGTGCATATCCGCGTACAGATCGAGATTTTCCTGTACTGTTAAATCATCGTATAAACCGAAGCGTTGCGGCATATAACCGATCCGCGATTGTATCGATTGCGGATCGACACTGACATCCATGCCCAACACTTTCAGGACACCGCCGTCCGGCAGCAGCAAGCCGCATAATAGCCGCATCAAAGTCGTTTTTCCTGCGCCGTCCGGGCCGACCAGCGCCGATACGGTTCCGGGCGTTATTTGCAGGGAAATATTATCCAGCGCAGTAACGACATGTTCGCCGCCGCGAAAAATCTTGCGTATGTCGCAACCGGACACGACTAGGCCGGAATTGTCTTTCATCCTATAATCCCGCCCGGCGATCTCACGAATCGGACTTCGACTGGGGCAACGATAACGGCACATGCACCGTGGCGGGCATCCCCAGCCTCAAGTTATCGATGGGGTCTTTGACAAACACCCGAACTTCATAAGACAGGCTGGGCCTCAGCTCTTCGGTTTGAACGGGCTTGGGCGTGAATTCGGCAACCGGAGAAATAAAACCTATCCAACCGTCAAACGTTCGTCCCGGGAAGCTATCCACCGAAACCTGCGCGGCCGCGCCTGGATGTAAAAGCCCCAAATCGGCTTCGCCGACATAAGCGCGCACCCACTTCGGATCTACCAAAGCCAAGGAGTAAACAGGGCGCTGAGGACTGGACATTTCGCCCGGTTCCAGTAAACGCGAACGCACTATTGCATTTGACGGCGCCGGCAATTCCGCGTCTTTGATCTGTTGACGCAAGTAGGTCAACTGCGCTTCATAAGAACGCAATTGCGCCTCGGCCTGGGCTATATCTTCTTTTCGAGGGCCGATGAGCGCCAGATCCAGCGCTTTCTTGTTCAACATGACGCGGGCTTCGGTGCTGCTCATCACTGATCGGCTGCTGTCCAGGTCTTGTTTGCTGACCGCTCTGCCCGACGAATCTCCCGACAATAATTTCAGCCGCTGATACTGTAAATGGGCATAATCGGCATCGGCGCGCGCGGCATCGAGATTGGCTCGTGCCTGGGCAATTTCCTCAGGCCGGCTGCCGTTGTGCATGCGTTCAACCACTTGTTTTTGCGCTTCGGCCTGAGCAGCCGCTTCGGCAACGCGCGGCGCCAAGCGTGAGGTGTCCAGACGCGCTAATACCTGGCCTTGCTGAACACGGTCGCCTTCCTGGGCCAGGACTTCGATGATGCGTTCGCTGTTATTGAACGCCAGCGACACTTGGCGTAGATCAATATTGCCGTAGAGCCGTAAAACCGACTGGTCATGCTCCCGGTTCGGCCATTGCCAGACCAGTAAACCCAAACCTATCACAACTATCGCCGACAGTAAAAACCATCGCTTCCTGGATACGCGGACGCTAGACATTGTTCTCAACCTCTTGTCGAATATTCCTCAAAATAATTGAGTCTTTCTCCATCATGGTTTTCAGCCTACGTAAATCACGTCAGGGAAAACCCAGTAAATATGGGCTTTGTTGAGTAAATCAGTTTTTAGCTGCAAAACGGCTTTCAATTTTTGCCACTATTCAGACCCTTTTTGCTAGCCAATAAAAATGAGTATTTATTAAAAATAAATAAGATAGTAATTATTACTGGTAAACCTCGATACTTTTTGTTGAAAAACTGGCCAATTTTCCCGCAGTTTAACACATTTGCACTTTTCTATTAGAACCGCCCCAAGTCTGGCCTGGGTTCTGTTGCGTTAATTTTTGATAGGTACAGACGGGCTATCGGCTGGCGTAATTAGGCTGCCAGAGCATAAAATTGTTCGTCAGCTTAAGACCTTCCTTCTGCGGTGTGAGTTTTTGAACCAGCGGTAAATGCTGGATCAACCTCGTCCCCACGTTCGCGCATCATTTCTTCCAAATTCCGGTAGCTCAGCGGGTAAGCCAGGTACAAACGGACACAGAGGAGGATGTCTTTTTCGATGCGGAGGCCTTTGAAGTCGATCATACGGGTTATTTAAGCGCATACCTTAACAAACCGATGCTTGTTCAGTTAACGTAACAGAACCTGAAAAACTAAAGAATTTCTCAAGACTTAATGGATTGAAGATGCGGTTGGTATTGATTCGATGGCTGACGCTATTTTACAAGATGAAAACCTGAGCAAACGCATCATTGATCTCAGGATTGAAAAAAATCTGTCGGTAGCGAATAACTATTAGAACCGAATTCCTTATTAGTAAGGAGTTTACAGTTACAAACAATGCGTTTTTTAGACCGTCTACTTTTTATGCCCGACTTGGCGGTCGATAACTTTAATCATGATCGTCTCAGTCGGGTCGGCAGAATTAAAAATGAAATGCGATGCATCTTCTACTCAGCTGAAACCGGTTAATCGCTAACCCTCAGTCAAGCATATCCCACACTTGAAACTATTTTTCTATAGGTATTTGGCGCAACTTGACGTCTGTGCGGAAATAACCTCACCATGAGAAGTGTTGAAAGTGTATTGAGTCGTGGTGTATCCGTGTTTTAACAAAATTATCAATACAGACTAAACAAAAAATATATTTACTATTCAAAAATCGTCTATCTCCTGTGGGTTGATTTCTGCCCGTTGATTGACTGACGAAATTCGGCCCAGGCTGATGATATGGACTTTCCACTTTCAGCGTCCAACTTTCACCAGGCAATAAATAACTTTATATATAAAACAAAGATGTATAGATTTTCACGGATCAATATCGTATTTTTTGTTTTTTTAAGAGGAGAGGAAACAGTCAGATATGTCTTCTGTTATGGTGAAAGCTTGTGGACATTTTCGGAAAATATTAAAGTAAGGTTAAAGCGCATAAATTGATATTAAAGTGTCGAAGAAAAAACTATATCTATACATATATCAGCAATTTGAGTAAATTAATGGATATTGTTACCATATAAAAACATGCATCAGTTAGCTCTCCGAAGGCTGTGGTCAGAGGTTCGAATCCCCTCGGGCGCACCAATTATCTCGATTTACTCCCTCTGTTACACCTCGCTAAAGACCTGTTCAAGAATCAGGGATATACGCTTAACATCCTGCAACAAATTCAATTCAGAACGTTCTTGCAGATAGGCTTGGACAGCAACTCATTCCAATCATCAACTAAATCCATACCGCTTAATGAGCTGCTGATAATAACTGGCCTCATCAGTTTTTCCACGTTTTGTTACACCATTAAGATAAATAGCTACTTTTTTTAACAACATAGTTACCGCAGCCTGCTGATTTTCGGCAGATAATTGACCCATATCAATGATTTTTTGTAAGGCATTGATTCGAAATCGATCCATACCCCAGTGTTGCCCTGAAAGCTGATCTTCATGACCACCATGTTTGTATATTTGAGGTTCTTCAATCAACAAAACGGGATAGCTCGCAGTAATTCTGAGCCACAGGTCATAGTCTTCACATGCGGGCAGGTCGACGTCAAACAGACCTATGTCTTCAAAAACCGAGCGATGTATCATGACTGTAGAGGGTGACATCGCACATAGCGGCAAACAATGCGTAAAAATCCAGCCTCCGGTTTTGGCGTATTTTGGGGGGGCATTGACACGGACTCCATTGCGTATCCAGCTCTCTTCTGTATGACAAACCTTGTGATCAGGATTAGCAGTCAACAGGGCTTTCTGATTAGCCAGCTTTTCAGGTAGCCACTCATCATCAGAATCCAGAAAAGCCAGCCAGTCTCCTGTTGATTGCTGTATGCCAAGATTTCGTGCCGCACTAACTCCTGAATTTTCCTGATAGCAATAGTTTATCCGGGGAAATTCTTTGCGGATCATCGCGCCAGTTTCATCAGTTGAGCCGTCATCAATTACCGTTACTTCAGCCGGCAATGATGTTTGAGCGAAAACTGATAATAGCGCACGTTTTAGCCGTTCTCGGCGATTGTAAGTGGGAACCACAACTGAAATTTTCGCAAAATATCCTTATTTTTAATGTGTACTGCACTTTCCTGATATATGAGAATGGTAAAGGACAAATATCCTTGATGA
>JAQTLI010000178.1 GCA_028714995.1 Methylobacter sp.
ATCCGATTTTAGCAGCGAAAAATGACCTGGCGGTCATTGCCTTCGGCGGCCCGCGTTCGTCCTCCGTCCGCCACGATGCACAACTTCGCGTTGCTACGCTGTGCATCATGACTCCCGTAATGACTTAATGGAATGGTCTACCCCACTTCCGAACCGGCCTCGAATGGGCCATGATGTATTTTTCAAAACAACAACATCAAAACAGAAGTGAGATAGACCGTGAAAGATAATAACGCAACGAGCGAACGCAGAGAATTAAAAGTACTGGGCATTGATTTGGCGAAACAAAGTTTTCAACTTCATGGTGTCGATGAACATGGACATTTTGTCTTGAAGAAAAAGGCCGGATATATGGAAGCAATATTCTTTTTGTCGCGAACGAATTTTCCTTGCAATACGGGGTAGACCATATATGACGCCGTGTCGGATGGTCTTGCATTTTGACTACGCTTCCGCTAACGCTACAACTTCGTCAAAACGCCCGACCGTTACGGCTACGCGGGGGTCGTCGTACGTCGCTCCACTAGCGTTACGCTTCCTATACTCCTTCATTGCGTTGAATGCGAGCACGGCCGATTTCAAATGCAAGCCGTTACAGCTATGGCTCTAAATGGTGAGCAAAAAAGCGTTGCCCGCCCTTGTATCTTAATCCATGTCATGGTTAGCTACCTTGGCACTGGGACAGAAGCAGCTTGGGCCCAACCCTTAGGATCAACCTTGTCTCGTAGATCAAACCTTCTGTCTCGCTTCTGATGCCAACGTAGACACTGGATGGTAGCCAAGGGCGTTGACCCTGTATGCACAAGGCAAGTGGGCTCAGTTGGTTGGTTTTATCCCTAACCATTAGGAGTAACTCTATGTTTTTCATCGGTATTGATGTTTCAAAAGCCAAACTCGATTGCAGTCTGTTGCTGATTGTTGCCAGCAGTAAGCGCCGCGCCAAGTCGGTCGCTAATTCCAGAACCGGTATTGCCTATCTATTGACCTGGTGTGCTAAATAACAAGTGGCCGTCGCGAGCTCCACACCATTCTGGAAGGCACTGGCGTGTATCACGAACAAGCTGCACTGGCTTTGGCGGATGCCGGCGTCACCGTGTCGATTGTCAATCCGGCCCCGGTCAAAGACTTTGGCGGTAGTCTCGGTGTCCGGACTAAAACCGATGGCGTCGACAGCTTGGTATTGGCCCGTTACGGTGCCTTGCTAAACCCCAGAGCTTGGACTCCGCCCCCTCAGGAGGCACGTACATTGCAAGCCCTGTTGTCACGCCGCGAGGCGATTGCCCAGTATTCGCAGCGCGAACGCAATCATCTGGAAAAAGCCGATGCCACCGGTACGCCACCGCTGATCCGTCAGTCCCTTGGGGATTCCATTACCTTCCAGGAAAAACAACTTGCCAAGCTCCAGCAAGAGATTGACGATCACATCAACAAATATCCCGAACTGAAAGCCGATCGTGACTTACTCACCAGTATTCCGGCCGTCGGGCCACAAGTCGGCAATCACTTGCTATCTGTTATGCATAATCACGATTTTAAATCCTCCGAACAGTTGGCCGCTTATCTGGGCTTGGTGCCGGTGGAACGACAATCCGGCACTTCTGTGTTCGGACGACCTCATTTATCCAAAGCAGGCCCGGCTCGCATCCGTGCCGTGCTCTACATGGCTGTTATTGCCTGTATCAACGTCTGCAAAAACACGGTAAAACCAAAATGTCTGCGCTCGGTGCCGCCATGTGCAAGCTGATGCATTTGTGCTTTGGTGTAATTAAAACCCGACAGCCTTATCAGGCTAATTATGCTTTTTAAAGTTGACTTTCAAGACGGCATCTACATTTGACTGACCGGAATGGGTTGAGTTCAGCCTTTCGCGAATGTCGCAGTGGTCAAGAGTGGCCAGTCATGATTATATCTAAACTATCATCAAAAGCTATCCAGTGTCCGCATAGCTTACAAATTCTTGATATTTGCAATTCTACTTCGTATGACTCAAACTTTGGTACTCTCGCATAGGTGATTCTTCTAACTCTTGGTCGCGTTTCAGAGAATCGTCAAGACCGACTTTTACAGGTCAAACTTTTGTGAGCCCCTGCATAGATGGGGGTTTGCCATATTTAATTAAATCAGTTCAGTAATCATAAGCGGCTGCATTGATGTCACATTAACAGAACCTCTCATAATGACCACGATTAAAAACAAATCAAAAAAACCGGTCAAGCCTGTAAATCCGAAAAGCCGGGACAGCGGCTTCCCCATCGCCGGACTGGGCGCTTCCGCCGGAGGCCTGGAAGCCTTCGAACAGTTCTTCCGCCATGCCCCATCCGATAGCGGCATAGCCTTCGTACTGGTGTCTCACCTTGATCCCGGCCATGCCAGTATCCTAACCGAGATCCTGCAACGTGCCACGTCCATGCCGGTAGTTGAGGCTGAGGATCAAATGATAGTTGCGCCCAACTGCGTCTATGTGATTCCGCCCAATCGCGAGATGACCATCTTCCACGATGCTCTGCAACTGTGTGAACCCAAGCAGCCACATGGAGTGCGCATGCCTATCGACGTCTTCTTGCGTTCGCTGGCCGAAGATCAGGGCGAACGGGCTATCGGCATCATCCTCTCCGGCACTGGCACTGACGGTACTCTGGGCCTGCGCGCCATTCTTGGCGCCGGCGGCGTCTCGCTGGTACAGGAACCGGCTACCGCCAAATTTGACGGCATGCCGACCAGCGCCATACAAGGCGGATACGCCACCCATGTATTGCCCGTAGAAAAAATGCCGGAGACGCTGCTTACCGACTTGCACACCCTGGTCTTACACCAGGAAAAAACGCCAGCGGCTCCGGCCGCAACAAGCAGCATAAACCGGATTATGATGCTGTTGCGCACCGCCACCGGACACGACTTCTCGCTCTACAAAAAAAGCACCATCGGCCGCCGCATCGAACGGCGCATGACGCAACATAACATTCAGGACACCGAAGTCTATGTCCACTACCTTAAAGAGAATCCGGACGAAGTATCATCGCTGTTCAAGGAACTGCTGATCAATGTCACCAACTTCTTTCGCGACCCTGAAGCCTTCACCACGCTGAAACAGGAGATCCTGCCGCAACTACTCGGAGACAAGCCGGAAGATTACGTGTTCCGCGTTTGGGTAGCGGGCTGCTCCACTGGCGAAGAAGCCTACTCCATCGCCATACTGCTACGCGAATTCATGAACGAGACTCATCAAGAGTTCAAGGTCCAGATCTACGCTACCGACCTTGCCAATGACCCCATCGCCGTTGCACGTGCGGGGCTTTATCCTCCAAATATAGTTCAGGATGTCACAGCCGAGCGGCTTTCCCGCTTCTTCATCAAGGAAGATGCAGGTTACCGGATAAAAAAGGAAATCCGCGAAATGGTGGTGTTCGCCATCCAAAACGTCATCAAGGACCCGCCCTTTACCAAGCTTGACCTGCTCAGTTGCCGAAACCTGATGATCTATCTGGAGCCGGAACTGCAAAACCGCCTTATTCCGGCCTTCCATTATGCCCTCAAGCCGGGCGGGGTGCTATTACTCTCGCCTTCGGAAGGCATAGGCAGCCACACCGACCTGTTCG
Organism: Methylobacter sp.; assembly: GCA_028714995.1. GTDB lineage: Bacteria > Pseudomonadota > Gammaproteobacteria > Methylococcales > Methylomonadaceae > Methylobacter_A. The sequence goes on from JAQTLI010000178.1 coordinate 3,597, forward strand.
CGCCAATTAGCCGCAAATGGAAACTTTACCGTGCCATCCACTCCATCGCCTCCACCCGTGCGGTACTGGCCGATGGATTGTCATGGGCGGGAGACAGCGGCGATAAAAGGCCAAAAGAAGTGATAAAGAAAGCCAAAGAAATCGACATCGCCGAACTAACCTTACAAACGCTGCTCCAATCTTACGCTCCTGCTTCGGTGGTCACCGACCTGAAGGGTAACATTCTCTATGTCCATGGTGAGACAGGAAAATACCTGCGCCCGGCACCCGGTCAGGCTACCCTCAATATGATAGAGATGGCGCGTGATAATCTGCAACTGGAACTGCGCACCGCAATCCTTCATGTTGCCAGTCTGGGCACACCGGTTCTGAACCGGGAACTGGCGATCAAGACCAACGGCGATTTTCATTCCATCAGTCTCAGTGTACGACCACTGGCGAACCGGGATGGTCGTCAGGATCTGTTGTTAACGAGCTTCCAGGATGTGGTGCACCCGACACCCAGCAAGCCAAGACGCAGTAAACGTGCAACCGAATCCAGGGAACTCCTGCATATCGAGGAGCTGGAACGCGATCTTGCCTATACAAAAGAAAACCTGCAAGCTACCATTGAGGAACAACAGGCTTCCAATGAGGAGCTCAAGTCCACCAATGAAGAGATGCAATCCACTAACGAGGAACTACAATCAACCAATGAAGAACTGGAAACGTCCAAGGAGGAGCTGCAATCCGTCAATGAAGAACTTATAACGGTAAATGCCGAATTACAGTCCAAGATCGAGCAACTGGCCGGCATGCAGAACGACATGAAGAACCTGCTCGATAATATCAACGTTGGCACTATCTTTCTTGATCAACAGCTATGCATTCGCCGCTTTACTCGGGAGGCAACACGGAATTATCGTCTGGTTGCTACGGATATAGGTCGCCCTCTGCGCGACATTAAATCCGACCTGGAAGATGAACACCTGTTGGCCGCTGCCCAGACTGTGCTCGATACCTTGGTGCCTTATGAGCGTGAGCTACGCACCATTGACAATGTCTGGTTTCTAGCGCACATCCAGCCTTACCGGACATTGGACAATATGATTGATGGCGTGGTTCTGACTTTTACCGACATCACCGAACGCATCCAGGCTATAGCAACACAGGAGGCGAGGGAATTGGCGGAAGGCATTGTCGATACGGTGCATGAACCGCTCATCGTGCTGGATGCTGCCTTGAAAGTCGTTTCCGCCAGCCGCTCGTTTTACCGTGACTTTCAAGTCACGCCGGAAGCCACTCTGGGTCACTCAATCTATGATCTGGGTAACCGCCAGTGGGATACCCCCGCATTGCACAAACTATTGGAAAGTATCCTGCCGAATAACCAGTCTTTCGAGGGCTACGCGGTAGAACACGACTTTCCGGTCATCGGTCAGCGTAAAATGCGGCTCAACGGCAGTCGTATCGTCAGCAAGACGGGTGAATCGCAATTGATCCTGCTAACCTTGGAAGATGCCGGCGACGGCCCGGTTAAGCAATAGTCGATTGAGCCGGAATCATAAATTGCAGAAGAATTCTCATTTAAACTCATCTCTTATTGAAGGAAATATGGGATGAGTTTATAACCTTAATCGTCGCATTGGTGCGGCTAAAAATAACTTTTCGCTACCATAAAGAGCAACTCATGAGCAAGAAGCCAAGCAAACGTGACTCGCTGCGGGCAAATGCAGAATCTCAACTTGCCCAAACACCGCCAATGGAAGAATGGATCCGCCCAGCCGATGAACTAGTGCACGAACTCCATGTCCACCAAATTGAACTGGAGATGCAGAACGAAGAATTGCGGCGCGCCTATATTGCTCTGGAAGAGTCCCGTGACCGCTATGCGGATCTCTATGAGTTCGCCCCAATTGCTTATCTCACCCTCACCCGCGAAGGCCTGATCGCCGAAATCAACCTCACCGGTACCACGCTTCTCGGCGTGGAGCGCAAGAAACTGATTAACCGTCGTTTCGCTGCCTTAGTCTCGCCCAAAGACAGCGATCGCTGGCATCGTCTGTTTATGCGTATGATGCAGTACGAAGAAGAAGGGCATCATTTCGAACTGACGCTCCAACGCGGCGACAATTCCGAATTTCATGCCCAGCTTAACTGCCTGCGCGTGTTAACCGACGACAAGGCTCCGATGGTGCGCATCATGCTCACCGACATCACCGAACGCAAATGCGCTGAAGAAGAACGCCGCATAGCCGCTGTAGCTTTCCAATCCCAGGAAGGCATGTTAATCGCTGATGCAAACCAAACGATTCTGCGTGTCAACCGCGCCTTCACCGTAAATACCGGCTATTCGTCCGAAGAAATTATAGGTCAGACGCCGCGCATACTCAGTTCGGGGCGCCACGATAAGGCCTTTTATGCCGGGATGTGGGAGAACATCAAGAGCACAGGAACATGGCAAGGCGAAGTATGGAATCGGCGCAAAAATGGAGAAATCTATCCCCAATGGCTAACCATTACAGCGGTAAAAGGAGATGACGAAGCAGTCACCCACTATGTCAGCACACATACTGATATCACCGTGCGCAAGGCGGCGGAGGCAGAAATCCTGAACCTGGCCTACTACGACCCGCTCACCCAACTCCCCAACCGTCGCATGCTGTATGACCGTCTGAATCAAGCGCTCGCTTCCAGTCAGCGTAGCGGGCAATACGGCGCACT
>JAQTLI010000179.1 GCA_028714995.1 Methylobacter sp.
TACTATTCAAATAATGTAAGAAGTCATGAAAGTGCAACTTATAGTGTATTGATTTTAAATGGCTAAAATTTATGCGCGATTACCCTGTATTTTTGACGGTAACTACAATTTACAGTTTTACGTCTGGCTGCTTAAATAATCTTCATATGTGCCATTGAAATCGACAATACCAGTAGGTGTTAATTCGATAACCCGAGTGGCCAGGGATGATACAAATTCCCGGTCATGGCTGACAAATATCAAGGTTCCCGGATAATTTTCCAGTGCCGTATTAAGAGACTCAATGGATTCCATGTCAAGATGGTTGGTTGGCTCATCCATCACCATGATGTTGTTTTTCTGTAGCATCAGCTTGCCGAACAGCATACGTCCCTGTTCTCCTCCGGAGATGACTTTAACGGACTTGTTGATGTCGTCTGCGCTGAACAATAACCGCCCCAGGGTGCCGCGTATGGCTTGATCGTCGTCCGATTCCTTACGCCATTGCCCCATCCAATCGATAAGTGTGGCATTTTCGGCAAAGTCGTCGGCGTGATCCTGTGCAAAATAGCCCACTTCAGAGTTTTCCGACCATTTAATCACGCCGGTATCGGGCGTTAAATCACCGACCAAGGTGCGCAGCAGGGTAGATTTACCGATACCGTTAGGGCCGATAACAGCAACGCGCTCACCGACGGGAATCATCAAATTCAGGTTTTTGAATAGAGGTTGCTCGCCGTAGCCTTTGCTCAGGCCTTCCACTTCCAGCGCCAAACGGTGCAGTTTTTTGGTTTGGTCAAAGCGGATGAACGGATTGACCCGGCTTGAAGGTTTGACTTCGTCCAGTTTGATTTTATCCAGTTGCTTGGCGCGTGAGGTGGCTTGCTTGGCTTTCGACGCATTCGCCGAGAAGCGGCTGACGAAAGTTTGCAGTTCGGCAATCTGGGCTTTTTTCTTGGCGTTTCCGGCGAGCAGACGTTCACGAACCTCGGTAACCGCTATCATGTAGTCGTCATAGTTGCCGGGATAAACGCGTAGCTCACCGTAATCCATGTCGGCCATATGAGTGCATACGCTGTTCAGGAAGTGGCGGTCATGCGAGATGATGATCATTGTGCAATTGCGCTGGTTCAGCATGTCTTCAAGCCAGCGAATGGTGTTGATGTCCAGGTTGTTAGTTGGTTCGTCAAGCAGCAGGATGTCTGGATTGGAAAACAAGGCCTGTGCCAGCAAGACCCGCAGTTTCCAGCCCGGCGCTACGGCGCTCATAGGGCCGTTATGCTGTTCCAGAGGAATGTCCAGACCAAGCAATAGCTCACCGGCCCTGGCTTCGGCGGTATAGCCGTTATATTCGGCGAATACCGACTCGAGTTCTGCGGCGCGCATGTAGTCGTCTTCGGTAGCTTCCATGTTGGCGTAGATGGCATCGCGCTCGGACATCGCCGCCCACATCTCGGCGTGTCCCATCATCACTACATCCAGTACGCGTTGGTCTTCGTAGGCGAATTGATCCTGGCGCAAGTTACCCAGACGTTCATTGGGGCCGATGCTGACGTTGCCCGCTGATGGCTCCAAATCGCCGCTCAATATTTTCATGAAGGTTGATTTGCCGCAGCCGTTCGCGCCGATCAGGCCGTAACGGTTGCCGTCGCCGAATTTGACTGAGACGTTTTCAAACAGGGGTTTAGCCCCGAACTGCATGGTGATGTTAGCTGTAGAGATCAAGTTTTTGTTCCGAAGATTAAAGGTAAAAAGATTGTTTGGTTAAAATAGAGGATGCTAATAAAACTTAGCGTTGCTGAGTTAAACCAGCCAGGTTTCAGGCACAATATTGGCCGTGTTTTGATCGTCGCTTACCCAAATCTGCCCGTCCTGGATGCTGATTTGCAATTGCATGGTGCGCTTTACCATGGGTGCGAGTTGATCGGTGGCTTCCTTGGGCAGGTTGATGACAGTCAGGTTTTTAAAGCGATCCAGCTTGGGATGAATCTGGTTCCACCAGACATTGTTGCGCCCGCCGTAGGTATAGATGAGCGCCTTGTCTGCACGATTAGAGGCTTTGCGGATGCGTTTTTCATCGGGCATACCCACATCAATCCACAGTTCAATATCATCGGTTAGGCTTTTTTGCCAGAGCTCGGGTTCATCATCAGTGCTCAGACCTTTGGTGAATTGCAGATGTTCATGGGCATTAATTACAAACGCAAGCAGGCGCACCATCATGCGCTCTTCGGTTTCCGAAGGGTGCAGGGCGATGGTCAGCTGATGCGGTTGATAATAGCCTCTGTCCATGTCGGCAATCTGACAGTCCGCTTTATAGATGGTTGACTTAAGCGCCATTGAGCGTTTTTTTACGGTTTTGGATAAAAAACGCTATTTTAACAGATTTCAGCTTTTAAATGTTTTACAGTAGCAGCTTATCGTCAATGGCTATAAAACGGTCAGTCGAATTGATCAGTGAAGGTGCGGTCAGCGCCGATACGCCGTATACCTCTGTGGTTACACCGTAAGTGCTTTTGGCCTTATTCAGCAGCAGGTCAAAGTCACCATCGCCAGATAAAAGGATGATGACATCAACCTTGGCGGCATAGTCGATGACATCCAGCGTGATGCCTACGTCCCAATCGCCTTTCGCGGAACCGTCATTACGCTGGATGTATGGTTTCAGCTTCACTTCAAAACCGATATTTCTTAGTATCTGCTGAAACCCTTGCTGCTTGCTGTCACCCTTGTCGATGGCATAAGCAAATGCCGCGACCACTTCCCGGTTGGCAGTCGCCTGTGCCCAGAATGCAGCGTAGTTAAAATGGCGCCGATAACTTTGCTTGGTGGTGTAATAGATATTCTGTACATCGACAAAGATGGCGACTTTTTCCATTCTCTTATTTGATGAATGAACAGCAATAATCGCTAGGGGTTTTGACTTTCATCGTGAAGGCCGCATTGGCTGGTACATTGAAAGATTCGCCGCCTTTTATGCTTTGCCATTCTGCGCCGGGCAGTAAAACATCGAGGTCGCCGTCGATGATTTCCATCAATTCAGGATCGGCAGTGTTGAAGGTATATTCACCGGGCAACATGAAGCCCAAGGTTTTTGTAGAGCCGTCTGCAAACTTAATGGTTCTGCTGCTGACATTGCCCCCGAAGTAGACATTAGCTTTTTTGACGGCGGTTACGTTGTTGAATTCTGACATGTGTTTCCTTTATGGGGGAATGGATAAATGAGGGGCGCAATAATACCAGATTGTCTCGATTTAATGTAACTACTCAAGTAGATGCTGATTTTGTAATAGAACACGGATGACGCTGATTAGGCGGATTTAAACGGATTTAAACGGATTTTTTTCTTTTTTATCCATGATAATCAATTCAATCCGTATTATCTGTGTTCTATATTTATTGTACTTAAAAGTCGACCCAAGCATTCCTGGAAGATCAAGTATAGCGTCTATAAGGTTCGTTTTGTATTGCGAGAGGCTTTCAATGGATAATGTGCCGGATAAGCGATAGGATAAGTGCAACAAAAGATGTATTCTCTAAATGCCATTACAAACATTAACCAAACACACGTTACATTTGCCTTATATTTTGTAAATCATTATGCGCCTCCCCCCGAAACACCAGCGTGACGTTCTGAAAATCGGTGAATTGGCCGAAGAACTCGGTACCACGCCGAGAACTATTCGTCTGTATGAGGAACTCGGACTGATTGCCCCAGACCGTACCGAGGGTGGTACCAGGCTCTATGCCAGGAAAGACTTGAAACGCATGGCTATCGCTTTGCAGCTTGGGCGGGTCGGAATCGGGCTGGAAGCGGTGCAGAAGCTTGCCCAGACGCGGGAGCAATGTGGAACGGGCAAAGAAGCCTCAGCCGCTATGCAGCCGTTGCTGGACGATTTGCGCAAAAGAGTTCGCGGTTTGCTGAACGATCTGGAAGAACTGGATCGTGATCTGGAGCGGGCGGACATGTTGATCCGCCAATGCGAAAATTGCCAAAATCGTCCCAATCGCAAGGATTGCCCGGATTGCCCAATCAACAAGAACGTCGACTTGACCAATATCGTCCGCCTTATTTGGGATCCGAACTGTCCCTGAGCGCATTAATTCTGCTTTTCAAATCATTGAGAAATGAAAAAGCAGATTATGATATTGGGCCATCCCACTCGATCAAACCTCAAAGCGACAAACCGGATTACTAATTGTCGTGAAGCTCAAAATCGCCGCGTACTATCGCAGACACCCATTCCGCAGTCTTCTCAAAGTTGCCTAACGGAAAAAAATGACAACCGGTGAAAAGAGTCTGCTCGAATTCCACGGCGTGTCTTGCCAGGGAACGGATAAGCTGGTCTGGGGCTGTCGAAGCAGCTGTCTTGAACATTTTCGCCGGTTGTTTTGTTAAAAATCCGAGAGAAGCGCCTACCCCACAATAACGAGCTTGTCGAATCAGACTCGCCAGGCTGGCAACGCCATGAAATCCTACCCGAACCGGCATATGAACGCCGCATCGTAGCAACTGTCTTTCCCATTCAGCCATAGCAGTAAAATCGAAGAAAAACTGCGTGACCAGAGAGGTCGTGAGTTGTTTTTGTTCTCCGTAGATCTGTTTTTCCAGCAACACCTCCATGAGTTCGTGATTACTGATGACTGGATGCCCTTCAGGATGTCCGGCAAAACGTAAATCTTCGATCCCATTGCCTTCCAAAACACCGCTCTTAACAAGAGCCATGGATGAAGCCAAAGTTCCTACCGGTGGTCTGTCGTAATTTCCGCCCGCGATAATCAGTGCCGCAGTGACATTTGCCTCCACGCTCAATCTACGGATCCACCGGTCGAGAATTTCAACGCTAGGAATTGCACGAGCAGCTATGTGAGGAACCGGGGTCATTCCCTCATCCCGTAAGCGCTTGGCGAGATCGACGACGTCGTTAGGTTTGGTGCTTGAGGTTGCAACGATATAAACCTCGGTACCGATGGGTAGGTGGTCGCTAAAGTTACCAATCCTTGCTGCTTCCTTAATGGTGATCTCGATACTGAACCCGGATAACAGTGCTTGGAGGGGGGACTTGTTAAAGATTCTATCGGAATCATCGGCGGCGTAGATAAGTGCGTCATTGTTGGTCATATTTATCTGTCTTAATTATTGAGTGGATGGCATTTCTTAAACTTCATGGTAGGAGGTCGATGATTGTTTACAAAATATAACGTTAACGTTATATTATTATGACGCGTCCGGAACGCAATAACAATATTTATAACTAGCAGAGGACTATCGATATGAAGGCACCACGAAAAAAAGTCACCATTAAGACGCTGGGTGAAAAAATCGCCAGAGGTGAGAAAATCATCGGCATGGAGTGTCATGACACGCCGAGCGCTATGATGGGAGAGGAATTGGGCATGGATCTGTTATGCGTCGGCAGTCCTGGGCCAATGGGTTTGTTCGGACACAAGAGCATGAACACCGTGGAGTTTCAGGAACAGCTCTATTTTCTGGAAGCGGTAATACGAGGGGCGAGCACACCGTTCATTTGCTGCAATATGCCCAATACCACGGCTTGTGTTTCCAAAGCCGATGCCGTCCGTAACGCTTCGGAAATCCAGCGTCGTGGCGCTGATGGCGTGCATATTGAGCCGCACCATAAAACCGTAAAAATGGTGGAAGCTATTGTGGCTGCCGGGATTCCAGTCATTGGGCACTTCGGCGTCCAAGGCGAACGCTGGTCGCAAGTAGGTAGCTATCTACCCAGAGGGCGGACGGCAAAAGATTCTGCCGATATTGTCAAACTCATTAAGAGTTGCATTGATGCCGGTATTAGCACCGTATTACTCGAACATGCTTCAGAAGAACTCACCAAATGGTGCTATGAAAATCTGTCCGTTCCGGTTACCAGCTTGGGCTCCGGCCCTTATGCGCATGGGATTTTTCATGTTTCGTCAGACATCATCGGTTGCTCCGTTTTTCCTACGCCACCCAAACGGCTTCCATTCGGTAATGTTTGGCAAAACATGAAGGATGCTTATACGGCATATTATGAAGCCGTCCAGTCAGGAGCCTATCCGCATATAGAAGAATCCCATCATATGCATGAGGGGGAGTTTGAAAAATTTCTGGATTTGGTAGGCAGGACTTAATTTCTAATCTGGACCAATCACTGTAGGATAATGGTATGGACTCCTCCTCTTCCCAGCGGCATCGCGATGTGCCAAAGTGGAAAAAAGTAACAACCACTTAAATGAAGAAGAGGAATCCGCCATGAATATTACGACAATCGGTTTAGATATTGCAAAAAACGTTTTTCAGGTACACGGCGTGGACGC
>JAQTLI010000180.1 GCA_028714995.1 Methylobacter sp.
CAGCACCAGTTCATCTTTTTGCGCGCTGCGGACATGATCTGCGATGAGTCGCGCGCCTTTAAGGCCGGCTGCATCGGGTAGCGGGTGAGAGGCGCCAATGACATCAACATTGTCGATGGGGGTTTCATTTTCATAGTTGGTGACAGCAATGCCTCTGCCAGCCAGCATGTGGGCCGGAATGATTTCCTGAGCAGCTTTCGCCATCGCGCAGGCAGCTTTGCCAAAAGCGATAAGGTGGACTTTAGACCATCGACCCAGTCGCTTTTGTTTGCTGTCATTTAAATTTAACAGTATCTCGATATGATGGTCGCTGGCAGACAAACATTTTTTAACGGCTATGTAAGGGTCAGCGGCAGCTACGCCTGCTTGAAAAATACTGACGGCATTTTCCCTTATAGCGCTGAGGAGCGATGCCGGGCTTGTTTGGTTTGCGGAATTCATTTCAGGTTCTGTTGCAGCAGAGTGGAAAGTGATTATGCCATTTCTTTAGCTAAGGCGAAGATCTTTTCGGCATCGAAAACCTGTTTGTTGTCTTCAAATAATTTTGCAATACAGGCGCGGTGTAGGGCGAGTTTTAATGTGCCAAAACCAATTGCGCCCCAGATGATTTTGCCATTGCGCTCATTACCTTTATCCATCATATCTATGCCGCCGATGCCGAGGGGAGGGGTTGCGTTGGCGTCGGCCATCATTTCGATATGGCTGTTATTTTGCCATTGGTCTGCTGTGATCAACTCAATGCCTGCTGCACCGGTTGCAAAAACAATGTTTGCGTATTCGATAGCCTTGGCTCTGGCATTATTATCATCAGCTTCAATGGGGGTCAGGTTGACGCCAAAGCGTGCGTTCATGTCGTTGCAGGCTTGTACTGCACGTTCCATGGTGCGTGAGGTTAGCGATACATCTGCGCCTTCCTGGGCAAGCATAACGGCTGCACGCTGACCTACCGGGGCAGTGCCTGCCAACACAACGGCTTTTTTACCGGCCAGTGTGCCGCTAGCCGCAAGTTTTGCAACGCCGGCAGCAGCCGTGGTGTTGCTGCCGTTGCTGTCGAGCATGACCGATACTTGAAAGCCCGGGAAAAAGTGTTTTTGTACGGCGGTAAATAATTTTTGACCGGCAACCATGTCACTGCCGCCAACAAAGATTGCAGTATTTTTTTTATCTTTAGGGGCGCGTGTGAAAATAGTGCCTTCCACTAAAGGAGTAACGTTCTCAGGAGTCAAGCCTCCGTGTCCAATAACATGGTCGGCACCGCCATCATAGGCTACCACAGTATCGAAAACTGATGGGTGGGTGTCGGTATCAAATTGGAATAGCAGTTTTTTCATTAACTTACCTGTGTTGGATTAGTTCGTATACATTAAAGCTACCGCGCTTTGCCTTCATAATCCACATGAACGTTGTGAATGAAGATATTGCGGGAGCAAAGATCCACCCCCTGCAGGCAAAGCGATTATTAAACCGGCGTATTATAACCGATAAACAAAAGAGTGCCTTATTTAGCCAGTTTTATGGGTTATTGCCGCAATATTATAATGTTGTTAATGCAGAAGGATTGATATGCTTGCGTGTAGATGCTGATTTTCGTTATTATCTTAAAAAATGGATTATGTGCAGTCATTAGTATGTTATCGGGAATGTTAAAATGTGGGTTGGATGCAATATTTTCCGATTATCTTAAAAGCTTTATCAAATAAGCTCAGGAAAAATTATAAAAGTAAAGGAAAATAGATGAAAACACCTGTTCACATTGCGGTTTCAGGAGCGGCAGGGCAAATTAGTTATTCTTTGCTTTTTCGCTTAGCGGCTGGTGAATTATTGGGTCCTGATCAGCCAATCATACTGCATTTACTGGAAATTAAGCCTGCAATGGATGCTTTGCAGGGTGTTGTAATGGAGTTAAATGATTGCGCTTATCCATTGTTATATCGTATTGAAATAACAGACGATCCTAAAATTGCATTCAAGAATGTTGATTATGTGTTTCTGGTCGGGGCGCGTCCAAGAGGGCCTGGCATGGAGCGCAAAGATTTGTTATTGGTGAATGCAGAGATTTTTGCTGTTCAAGGTAAAGCCCTAAATGAAGTAGCCAACAAAGATGTAAAGGTTTTGGTAACCGGAAATCCGGCAAATACCAATGCTCTGATCACTTTGAAAAACGCACCTGATTTAAAGCCGGAAAATTTTACTGCGATGACTCGATTGGATCATAATCGGGCACTGAGTCAGTTGGCCGAAAAATGTGGTGTCCTGTCGAAGGATGTAAAAAACATGATCGTCTGGGGCAATCATTCGCTTACTCAGTATCCCGATATACATCACGCCAAGGTAAGGGGGCGGGATGCCTTGTCATTGGTTGATGATGACTGGTTTGTAAATAAATTTATTCCTACTGTTCAGCAGCGCGGTGCAGCAATTATTCAAGCCAGGGGAAAATCCAGTGCTGCATCAGCAGCCAATGCGGCAATTGGTCATATGAAAGCCTGGGCGCTTGGTACCGAACATGGTGACTGGGTGAGCATGGCAGTGTATTCGGATGGTAGTTATGGCATTGAGCCGGGGCTGGTTTATTCTTTTCCAGTAACGGTAGTTGATGGCGAGATTAGCATTGTAAGGGACTTGTACATTAATGAGTTTAGCGCCCAAAGGATGCGGATTACAGAGGCCGAATTAAAAGAAGAAAGGGATGCTGTTAGGCATTTATTCTGAGTAAACTGACACAAAAAAGGGCGGTTAAACCGCCCTTTTTTGTGTCATAAATTTTGTTAAACGACCCTGTCGCGCGGCTCAGTGCCTGCAAAGAATGCAGCGATATTCTCAAGAACGCGATTACCCATTCCGATACGGGTTTCTTCCGTTGCGCTACCCAAGTGAGGCAGCAGTGCAACGTTATCAAGATCCAGAAAGCCGGGGTCTATATTGGGTTCGCCTTCGAATACATCCAGCCCTGCGCCTGCAATCCAGCCTTCTTTCAATGCCTTAATTAAAGCCTTGCTGTCGACAACATCGCCACGGGCAGTGTTGATTAAATGAGCCGATGGGCGCATTAATTTCAGCCGCTCTTCGTTGATCAAATGCCTGGTCGCATCGCCGCCAGGGCAATGGAGCGAGACGAAGTTAGCTTCTGTCAGCAATTCCTCAACGGTTTCATAACGGACTGCTTGCAAGTCGTCAATGATGTCCTGTGCAGGCGGGTAAGGGTCGCAAAAAAGAATTTTCATGCCGAAACCGTGGTGCGCTTTTCTGGCCATGGCCTGGGAAATGCGGCCAAAACCAATCAGCCCCAAGGTTTTTCCTGTTACTTTTTGCCCGAGCATATGGGTCGGGCACCAGCCTTTCCATTGCCGGTTGCGTACCAACCGGTCACCTTCGGAGGCGCGGCGGGCGGACATTAACAACAGCAGCATGGCGATGTCGGCTGTACAGTCTGTCAATACTTCGGGGGTGTTGGTGACTATCAGGCCTTGTGCTTTGGCGGCGTTAATATCAATGTTGTTGTAGCCAACACCGAAGTTGCCGATAATTTTAGCGCGCTTGCCTTCAACATTGAGTATATCCGCAGTGATGGGATCGGTAACGGTAGGCAGTAATGCATCAGCAGTTTGTAGAGCCACTTTGAGCTCGTCTGCCGTCATTGGGATGTCTTTTTCGTTCAGCTGTACATCGTAAAGTGCTTTTAATTTTGCTTCGACTTCAGCGGGCCATTTACGAGTTACAATGACTTTGGGCTTGCTCATAAGAAATACTCCACTTGGTTGAAGGTAGAGACATTGCAGTGCAACGTCTCTACGGCACTATTTATTATGCTGTTGCTGTTGCACGATAGTATTCCATGGCTGCTGCAACGCCGCTGCCCGGTTTAATATCAATGCCGCTGTCCAGCATCGCCATTTCAACACCTGCTATAGCGCCAAGCATGGAAACGTCATTCATGTCGCCTACATGGCCGATACGGAATACCTTGCCGGCAACTTCAGATAAACCTGCACCCAAAGAGATGTCGTATTTGCTGAAGGCAATGCTGATAACGTCGCGGGCATCTTTGCCTTCAGGAACTACAATCGCAGAAACCGTGTCGGATTCGAAACCTGGTTGAGCGCATAATGTCATTCCCCAGGCAGCAACAGCTTTGCGAGTGCCTTCTGCCAAACGGTGATGACGAGCGAATACGTTTTCCAGGCCTTCTTCCAGCAACATGTCTATTGATTGGCGAAGGCCGTATAAAATAGGCAGAGAAGGCGTGTAAGGTGTGTAGCCATCTTTATTGGAATTGATTTGATCCTTTAAATCGAAGAAGCAACGCGGATAAGTAGATGTATCAATCGCTTGCAAAGCTTTCTGGCTGAATGCCAGGAATGCGCCGCCAGCAGGCATCATGAAACCTTTTTGTGATCCACTGATAGCGCCATCAACACCCCATTCGTCCATGCGGAAGTCGAGGCTGGCAATAGAGCTGACGCCGTCAACGAATAATAACGCCGGGTGGCTTGCAGCGTTCATTGCTTTGCGGACGCCGGCGATATCGCTGGTAACGCCTGTGGCGGTTTCGTTATGCGTAGCCAAAACTGCCTTGATTTCGTGGTTAGTGTCTTCTTTTAAACGAGCTTCCAGTTTGTCTAATGGAATGCCTTTACCCCATACTTCTTGATGAATTTCGACATTAAAACCCAAGCGTTTTGCCATTTCTGCCCATAAATGGCTGAATTGACCGAAACGATAGATTAAAACCTTATCACCCGGATTTAAGGTGTTGGTCAAGGCAATTTCCCAGCCTGCGGTACCAGTTGCAGGAAATACGAAAGCTTGTCCTGTTTCTGTTTTAAAGATTTTCTTCAGATCTTGTAAAAGAGGCTTTAGCAGGTTAGGAAACACAGGAGAGCGATGATCTTCCATGTTGATATGCATAGCATTCAGGATTTCACTTGGCACGTTTGTAGGGCCAGGAATATATAGGTGGTTACGACCAGCCATTGTATTGCCTCTTTTGTTAGGTGGTTTAATGATGGATTAAAACGGGTTGGACATTGAAAATTCTAAAGCCCATAACCCGGCAATAATGACATAGCTGCCAAAAATCGGCAAGATCAGATTGTTACTTATGCCGAATATGCACGTTGCCTACAGGGACAGATATTTGCTCCTGCAATATCTGCATTCACCACATCCATGTGGATTATGTAGGTAAGGGGCATGAGCACGACTGCATGGATGCAGGAGATAGGGCAACGCAGGAGCAGTTGCCGAGGAGCGGAAGCTTTAAAAATTGACTTTGATACCTCTGAAAGTAAAATGGTTGGTTGATTTTATGTCCGGCTCAAGTCGGAGATAACTGTTTAAGTGCTGAAAATCAGTGCCCTATAATAATTAAAGTAGGAAAGTAACCAATGAGCCACACCTTATATACAGCCTCAGTTCAACGAGTTCAACGCTGTGAATTAGCCGTTCCGGGCTCTAGCCCGGAAATGTTTGAAAAAGCGATGAAAAGTGGCGCGGATTTTATTTTTCTGGATCTTGAAGACGCTGTTGCGCCGGATGATAAATTAAAGGCCAGAAAAAATATTATTGAAGCGATTAATGATCTGGACTGGAAAGGTCACGGTGTAACCATTTCTGTTCGTATCAATGGTCTGGACACACAATACATGGTTCGCGATGTTGTCGATTTGGTTGAGCAGTGTGGTGAGAAACTGGAAACCATTTTGATTCCTAAAGTGGGTGTTTATTCCGATGTATATATGGTTGAAGCGATGCTTAACCAGTTGGAAATGCAGGAAGGACTGAAAAATAAAATCGGCATTGAAGCGTTGATTGAAACCGCATTGGGCATGGCTAATGTTGAAGACATTGCACGCAATGGCGCATCAGGCCGTCTTGAAGCGTTACATTTTGGGGTTGCTGATTACGCAGCAAGTAACCGCGCAAGAACAACAAATATCGGTGGTTTAAACCCTGATTATCCAGGCGATCAATGGAACTTTGCGATCAGCCGGATGACTGTTGCCTGTCGCGCCTTTGGCTTGCGTCCTATCGATGGTCCATTCGGTGATATTAAAGATCCTGAGGGTTACAAGCTGGGGGCAAGAAGAGCGGCGGCTTTAGGTTGTGAAGGTAAATGGGCGATACATCCGTCACAAGTTGAATTAGCCAATGAAATTTTTACCCCGCCTGCTGCTGAGATTGACAAGGCAAAACGTATTCTTGTCGCCTTAAAAGAGGCGGCTGCACAGGGTCAAGGTGATGCAGCGTTGGACGGTCGTTTAATCGCTGCTGCATCAGAAAAAAG
>JAQTLI010000181.1 GCA_028714995.1 Methylobacter sp.
AGCCGTGATATGGGACATTTGCACCTCCTGAAAAATGCGTATTTTAGTGCGATAAATAATACGATTTATCGAGCCATCAGGCAAGCTATCAACAAGTAGTTCTGTATAAACGTAGTGGCATATGGGAATTCCGTGCTTCTGCTGATCATCTGGAACTATACAACCCTATATGTTTTAGATGGTTAAAGTATCTTTCTTGAGAGGCATTTGAATTTTTACTCTGATAATATAATGCCATTCAGCGATTTTGCGTTCGGCCGAAACACATCTTAGTGATGCCGTTCACGTATACTTGTGGCATCCTCCCAAGCACAAGTCGCCGATGAATTTTCCGGCATGATGTTGGCGGGGCTTGATGATGATACTGTAGCCCGGGTAAAAGCCGGTAATGTGGGTTGTAACTACTCTACAGGTGAGATTATTGGCATCGTGGTCGGCTTGATTCTGGGGATTATCCCAGGCCTGATTTTACTTGTAGTGCTTTGTTGATCCTCTTTGGACGAGAGCCATCTACGCTACGCTTTGTTGGCAGCTGGTTTATTTTTTTAATACGTGCGCTGTTTTTCTTGACTGGAAAAACGGCCCTGAGCATACGAAACTTCAGCCCGGTAGATAACATTTCAACAGTCAATCGAAAACGTCTGGTTAGCCAATACGTTGAAGGTTAAAATAGCGCCCAACCGCATTTCCACTATTTAAGACTTAACGTCTATCACATCTGACTGAATAATCGCATGAAAATAATTTCCTGGAATGTTAACGGCATTCGCTCGGTGCAAGGCAAAGGCTTTGCCGAAACGCTCGTACTACTCGATGCCGACTGCATTCTGCTGCAAGAAACAAAGGCACAGGCTGATCAGATCGAAAAGGCGCTTGAGGGTATCGATGGCTACCGCATTTATTCCAACTGCGCCGAACGCAAGGGCTATTCCGGCGTAACGATCTTATCCCGGAAGGAACCGCTGCAAATCATCAACGATATCGGCATTGTTGAGCACGATCAGGAAGGCCGCGTGATCGTCGCCGAATTCGAACAGTTTTTTCTGCTAAACGTCTATGTGCCGAATTCGGGCGAGGCATTGGCCCGGTTGGATTACCGGCAAACTTGGGATCTAAAATTTTTGGATTACTGCCGGCAACTACAAAGCAAAAAACCGCTGATCGTCTGCGGTGATTTCAATGTCGCGCACCAGGAGATCGATATCGCCCGTCCGAAGCCGAATTACAATAAATCAGCCGGCTATACCCAGGTCGAAATCGATGGTTTCAGCCGTTTTCTCGACGCCGGGCTGGTTGACACTTTCCGGCATTTCCATCCGGACACCGTCGCCTACAGCTGGTGGAGTTTCCGCGCCGGTGCCAGGGCAAGAAACGTCGGTTGGCGGATTGATTATGTGTTGACCAGCAAAGCGCTGGTCGGTAAAGTCAAACAGGCCTTTATTCTGCCGGACATTACCGGTTCGGATCATTGTCCGGTCGGCATCGAGCTTGATGTTTAAGACTCACTCATGCACAGACTCCTATGCCAAGAAACGATCATGAAATAAATGGCACAATTTAAATTTTTAAAATCTCCATCCCCAACTTTACCAGAGGGGAGGGAGGAATTATTAACGGACTGTGACTTAAACCCTCAGCAACGCTTTGGCCATTCTTTCGGAAAGTTGCTCTTCGACAATTTGCGGTTCGTTGGGCGGATAAAGCTACTTCATCCAGTTCGAAATTATATTCTTTGCCTAATGCGATCAGTTCCCTGATTTTTTGAACGGCTAACAGCTTTTCTTTTATTTTGCCTGTTCAGAAAATGCCTTTATTTGTGCAAATGACATAGTATTTACACCTATTGCCTAAAGATGTGTTTTTGCTTTACAAATGCAAAGCAGTTGAAAACATATCGAAGGAGTCTTAAATGTTCGAATCGCAGCTTTCCAGTATCGACAATCATCCGCGAAAACGCATCCAGGTACTCGATGCAGAGATGAGCTATGTCGATGTGGGTGAAGGAGTCCCTATCGTTTTCCTTCATGGCAACCCGACATCGTCCTACCTCTGGCGCAACATCATTCCGTTCCTCATCCCACATGGCCGGTGTCTTGCTCCGGATTTGCCGGGCATGGGCCAATCCGGCAAGTCTCCGAAAGAAGCCTATCGGTTCCTGGATCAAGCGCGCTATCTTGATGCATGGTTTGATGGCTTGGAACTCACGAAAGATGTCGTCCTGGTTCTGCACGACTGGGGATCCGCGTTAGGCTTTTACCGGGCATATCGGCATCCTGATCAGGTTCGAGCGATCGCTTACATGGAGGCACTTGTTCAGCCGAGAAAATGGGAGGATTTCCCGCATGGCCACGATGCCATGTTCCGCGCCCTGCGCTCGGAGAAGGGGGAGCAAATGGTGATGCATGACAACTTTTTCGTGGAAACCGTGCTGCCGAAGAGCATTCTACGAACGCTATCCGACGATCAGGAAATGGAAGCCTATCGCGTACCGTTTAAAGACCAAGCGGCAAGATTGCCAACGCTGATCTGGCCGCGAGAATTGCCGATTGACGGAGCACCTGCGGATGTTGCTGACATCGTCGATCGTTACGGCCAGTGGTTGTCCCGAAGCACGATTCCAAAATTACTGATCACCGCCGACCCCGGCGCATTACTCACCGGCCGGGCTCTTGAGTTTTGCCGAAGCTGGCCGAACCAGCAAGAAGTATGCGTCAAGGGTATTCATTATATTCAGGAAGATTCGCCAATGGAAATCGGTAAGGCGTTGCAAACATTCGTCCTTGGGCTCGTTGCGAGTGAAAACACTTCAGCTTCGAAGAAACCTAATGCAACCGCAGCTGAAAGTAGATGGCCTGATTTATATGAGTGAGTTTGTTGAGTATCTCCATGAAGTTTTCATGCTATTCGGGTCAATTACCGCCCGAAAAATGTTCGGTGGATATGGCATCTATCACAATGGGTTGATGTTTGGCCTGGTGTCTGATGACACTCTCTATCTGAAAGCGGATGCTGAGAACTCCAGGCACTTTGAGCAGGATGGGCTCGGCAAGTTCGAGTACAAGAAGGATGGCAGGATAATGAAGATTTCCTACTATCAGGCGCCAGCCGAGATTTTTGAAGATAGGGAACAGGCCGGAATTTGGGCTCGTCGCTCATATCAAGCTGCACTTCGTGCTCAAAGGCCCAAGAGTAAATGAAAGAGCGCTTTTGCCTAATACTTCTATCCATCCCGTATGTCGAGTATTTTGTAGATAGGTGCTGACGTTAAGAAATTCTCCGCTAATATCCTTAAAAACACTACAAAAACACTATTCACAATTCCAGCACAGACTTGACCCTTCGTCCTGAAATTTGAAGAATTAATTCAATGTCTTCTTAAATAATCAGCCTGCTGAAAGAAGTGAAATAGTTTAATAACGTGAATTGGCTTTGGAATACCAATGCCTCCGATTTTTAGAGCTAGTGCCTATAGGTGTTCATACGAATTGTGTATTTAGTTTGAGGATTGTATTGTTTGGATGTGATTGATGGGGATAGATGAGGTTTTATGAGCTGATTATGACTTCGTTAAAGTCAAAGATAGGCGTCAGCTTTTTTATATGGCCCGAAAACAGATTTGTGTCCGGATATCAGGATAGATTTTTTTATATGAAGAAGAACATGACAATCAATAATCCGAGTGGTGTGTCATGAAAGTAATCTGCAAAATTGGTACAGCGTAATCATATTTCCAGTATCAAGGGGACTGATCCTGAGCTAACCATTCAAGAGCAATATTCAATTAACGCCATAATAGAAGAAAGGTGATTTTATGTATGTCAATGCTAATGCGCTTCTCTCATTGGTCGCAGGAATTTTGATTCTGGTTCGTCCGGCCTTATTGAATTACATCGTCGCCATTTATCTTATTATCATCGGCGTCCTGGGCTTGGTCAGATGATTTCCCTTAATGTCAAAAAAGCCAATGATATTTAGGATTTTCATCGAAAACTGCCTATACGCCAATTCTTAACCTGGGTTCTTATGAATCCGTAGATCAACAGAAGGTACACATCATGTTTACAGCTAATACATTCTTGAGATCAGGGTCCTCGGCAGCACTGATAAGTTTATTTTTATTCTTGACCGGCTGCGCATCGGCACCGCCAAAAGAGACGATCTCCGAGGCCGATGCAGCTATTCAGGATGCTGATCGGGCTGGGGCTGCGCAGTACGAACCACAACTGCTAAGTAGTGCCCGTACAAAACTCGATCGCGCCAACAAGGACATGGCTGATGAGGAAAATGTCGAGGCACGTAGAATGGCCGAAGAAGCCCTTGCCGAAGCAATTTTAGCAAATGCCAAAGCCGAAGCGGCAAAACAGGCCAAGCAGACGAATGACATGAAGAAGGCAATCGAAGCGTTGAAACAGGAAACTTCGCGAGAAAGCGAAGGTCAATAACCAGCCATTTTGGAGGCGTACCATGCGATCACTAATCCCTTTCCAACCATCATGGTTGATCAGAATCTCCCTTGTACTATGGAGCGTATTGATGGCAGCTTGCGCACCAACCATCAATATGAGTCTTGAGAGAGCCCGGACGGACTATCAACAAGCTTCAAACGACCCCGCAGTAAAGGCCAATGCGTCCGCGGATTTGTTTGCGGCGGAAAAACTGCTGCAGCAAGCCGAAGAATCCTGGCAGGAGGATCATGATACCGACGAAACAGACCATCTTTCTTACCTGACAAGTCGGAAGATTGATTTGGCACGAGCCATGGCTAGTCAGGCTGCATCGAAAAAAGCCTTTGAAGAATTAAGTGCTCAAAAAGACCAGATTCGCCTGCAAGCCCGTGAAGCTGAAATCGCGAAGCTGAAGGCCAAAAAAGTCCCGCAAGGTATTCTGGTGACATTGGGAGATGTTCTGTTTGATACGGCACGCTCTAATCTCAAAGCTGGAAGCCTTCAGAAGATTTATCCATTGGTGGAGTATTTGAAAGAGTACCCTGAAACCATAGTGAAAATCGAGGGCCATACCGACAGCAAAGGTTCTGCGGATTATAACGCCCAACTATCACAGCGGCGGGCCGAAGCCGTTAGAAATTTTCTGGTCAACAACGGCATCTCACCGGAACGAATCACTGCACAAGGCATGGGTAAGGATTATCCGATTGCAACGAACTCAACCGCTGCGGGTCGCCTGCAAAACCGCCGTGTCGAAGTGACCATTACCGATGTCCCCAAAACAATGGCACCAGTTTATCCTGGCAGAGGCATGTGATGAAATAATCAGATCGTTATTTCGTTTTGCGACACAGTCGCCACTTGTCACCGCCGAAAGTACCAGACATTTTTGTCGAGCTTTCGGAGGATTGCCCCCTTATCCATAATGTAACTACACGAGGTAAAACATCATGAGCAAGAAAGAAGCCTATCAAGATAAAATCGATGCCCAACTACGAGAATGGAGCGCCAAAATTGATGAATTAAATGCCAAAGCGAACAAGGCGACAGCAGAGGTAAAAATAGAATATTACGAGCAGATCGAGGAGTTGCGTTCCAAACAGGCAAATGCACAAACGAAATTGCAAGCGTTGCGCAATTCAGGAGAACAGGCATGGGAGGAACTCAAGCCAGGGCTGGAACAGGCATGGGATGACCTTAAAACCTCCGTGGAGAAGGCTATTTCCAAGTTTAAGTAGGTACCTCCACCAGTTGCTTTAACTTCATTTAGAAGTTTTGTAGTTGTGCTAGGCAAACGCTGATTTAATCCTTCGATAGGCTCAGGGTGAACGGTAATATATTGATTTCGTTCATAGTGAGTCCTTCAGCTACAGTTCTCCTGAGCGTAGCCGAAGGGCTCAGGAGGGCCTTGTCTAACCGCGAATTAAAGCAATTTGTTTGGCGCTTCCCTAGATACCATTCCAACTTTATTTTTGTTTTATGGAAGGAGAATCAGTCATGCCAACTCATAACCATCCCCGTCGAATTGTATTGCGTAGTTTACTTGCTACCGGATGCGCATTGTGTCTGCCACGTTTAAGTCTGGCTCAGTCGGGTAAGATGACCAAGGCACAAGCGCAATACCAGGATCAACCGAAAGGTAATCAAAAGTGTGGCAACTGCCTGCAATTTATCCCGCCTGATTCCTGCATGATGGTCGAAGGAAACATCAGCTCTAATGCGTGGTGCAGGCTTTGGGTTAAGAAGGCGGCTGAAGAGCCCGTCGGCAAAATGTGATACCCCTACGTAGCTGTGTAATG
>JAQTLI010000182.1 GCA_028714995.1 Methylobacter sp.
TCTTTCGAGGTTAGCAATCTGCAATACCTGAGCCACAAGACCGACCTTCCATTGGTGCAATTGGTCGATGCCGACGATGTTAACGCCGACGGTTCGATCTCGTTGATTGCGCCTTACAAACAACCTTATGACTTCGTGGTGACCGGCGATGCGCGGACTTTCGCGGACTTGGTGACCGACGAAGGCTTGAGCTTCGTTAAATCCTACGCCGACGCGGTTGCTCCCTGGAAACCTTATCTGGTGAAAACGGTAGCCGATAACGTCGACCGCAACGCCGACGGCACAATCACCATCAACGACCGCCGCGTCGACGGTAGCACTGGTGTAGTGGACATGGCGCACGGTAAAGGTTTGCAGGTTCACACCTGGACCTTCCGCAATGACGCCAGCGGTTACGGCTTCTCCGATCCTAAACAGGAAATGACCTATTACTACGATCTGGGTGTCGACGGCCTGTTCACCGACTTCGCCGATACCGGCGTTGAAGCCCGCGATGCATCAATAAATGCTGATATCATCAGTGTAAACAATCAATGCAAAGCTCACACCGATGAGCAGGAAAACGAACATAAGGATCAAGGCAGTCACCATGACCGTTAATTTGCAGTAAAAGCCTAAAAGCAAACCCGGTACATTTTTGCCGGATTTGTGTATTCCTGGCAAAGTTTGTTGAGCCGCAATTCTTTTTTCTTATCTTTTCTGATGAGTTGATATTTGCCGGAGAATTAGTGCTTACGGAATAGCCTTTGGTAGGCGGCTGAGCAATGCTGGCTGCCTCGATCAGTATGAACAATCACACCTTTCGGCATGCGATAACACCATAACCACATTACAAGGGCATGGACTGGGTTAAAGGGTCGGCCCTATTCTCTTTAGAAAGATTAGCTTCAATTTTCCATGACCAGTGTGTAATGTTCGACAACTGGAAACGGATCATAGAAGTGATGCAAAAGCGCCCTCCACTCTTGATATTGGGCAGAACCACGAAAACCTTGGGTATGATCTTCAAACGTCTCCCACTTTACCAATAAAACATATTGGCTTTGATTCTCAATACAACGCTGTAATTGATGGGAAATGTATCCGCACATTGTAGTGATGATTTTTGATGCCTCATGAAAGGCAGCCTCAAATTCAACTTCTTTGCCCACATAACATTGAGAATTGCGATTTCTAAGACCATTTTTACCTCAAAATCGTTAAATAATGCGATTCGACTACACTTGTCATAACGCTATGGGTAGTTAAATCCATTTATGCTTTCTCTTTTTTGTAAAACTAAAATGGCAAAGACGACATTGTGGGTTCGTGGGTGCTTTCTACCCATATTCATTTAAATATTCTTGTGTGGTTAGTACCGTGGCGAATGGGAATTTCAATGCCGCCATAAAGGATGCATGGACATCCGATGCTCTGACAACCCTTCCCTCAAACTCGAGATCACGTGTTGCGCAAGCATCAGAAATGACTTTGCAAGAATAGCCTAAATCAAAAGCCGCGCGAACAGTAGTATCAACACACATATGGCTCATAGCGCCACATACAGCCAATTCTGTTATCCCCGATTTTCGCAAGGTCTCATCAAGCCCGGTATCGCGAAACGAACTAGGGTAGTTCTTAACTATTAGCGCCTCATTATCCTTGGGTTTCACAGTTTCATGTATTTCACAACCTTTAGTATTCGGAATAAAAAAAGGCGCTCCTTGATCACTGGAAACATGCTGTACATGAAATATTGGCAGGTGTGCGGTTCTGAACTTCTCAAGCAAAAGTTGGCAATTTTTTGCGGCATCTTCTATACCTATCAATTCCAAGGCGCCACCTTTGAAATAGTCATTCTGAATATCGATTATAATTAAACCTTGTGTCATATAGTTCTCCGTTTCGTTTGGTCAATCTTAAACTCACAGTATGTACCGTCCAGTGTCGACCTTGGTTCTAATCCCGGCTGATACTGTTTACCGTTCCAGCACTCCTCAACCCTCTGATGGCGCTCATATTTCTCCGTGAGAGGTATAACATTTAAATTTATAGGCTGCCTGCAGGTAGTCCGGTGCAATGAGGGCTTGGGCTTTTTGTGCTCAAGTCGCCCGGATACGAATCGCAATGCGAGGGCCAAGCAGATTGATGCACAAACCCACAATAACCAGGGCAGCGGCGTTTATCTTCCATTGGGAAAGAGGCTCACCCAAGACCCATATTGAAGCCGTAAATCCAAATACCGGCACCAGCAACGTAAACGGGGCTACTGTCGCAGCCGGATAGTGACTCAATAACCAACTCCATGCCGCAAACGCAAGCAGGGTTGACGGATACACGATGTAGCCAATCGCACCGACAGTGAGCCACGAAATATGCGAAATGGTTTCAGAGCTCCAACTGTTCGGTTCCAGAATGAACGACAAAGCCAATAGCGGCGGCCAAGCGACGAGGCTTCCCCACACGACCAGCGCGAGCATATCGACTTTGCCGAGTTTCTTGGAAATAAGATTGCCAAGTCCCCACGAAGCAGCGGCCACGACGATTAAGAGCAGACCATAAATCGAAATTTCACCACCAAGATTTGCTACAACCAACCCGATTCCGGAAAATGAAACCAAGGCCCCGACGATTTGCCAAATAGATGGTTTTTCAGCCAGAAATACGACAGCCAATAAGACCGTGAAAAACACCTGCAGCTGAAGCAGCAAAGACGACAGCCCCGCGGTTGTCCCAGCGTACATGCCGGAAAACAGCAATGCGAACTGTAACGAGAACATCACCAAGCCAAAGCCAGCAATCATACGCAACGAAGCGGCCGGGCGCTTGATAAAAAAGATCGCCGGAAATGCGGCGAGAAAGAACCTGAGTGCGCAAAGTAGGATGGGCGAAATTTCTTTGAGACCGACTTTAATGACAACAAAGTTGAATCCCCAAATTGCGACGACCAATATCGCTAATGCCATGTGAAGTAAACGCACTGTCGCTCCTATGACCGATTATGTCCAACTGGCACCGACGGCCTTTGTGACCGCAATGAGTAGTTCTTGTTAGCAATGAAGAGTTCCAGCATGAATGTAATATGTCCTATGGGTTTAGATTCCAATACCTTGCGTTTAATTTGGCCGTCGGCTGGAATGAATCGTTATATTCTTGTTTTGACATTCACCCATTTCTCAACTTGCGGTGCGCGGTAGGCGTCCATTTGCACCAGCAGATCCTCAGGTGTATTCGAAACAAGAAGCATATCCCGGTGCTCCTTCTTCATGAAGCCATTTGATACGCTGTTGTCCAAGAACGACAGCAGTAAGTCAAAATATCCATTTACGTTTATAAGGCCGCATGGCTTAGTGTGTAGGCCTAATTGAGTCCATGTGAGTATTTCGGAAACCTCTTCAAGGGTTCCGAATCCTCCCGGCAGGGCAATGAAAGCATCCGAAAGATTGAACATCATGGTCTTCCTTTCATGCATCGAATCGACCACATGCAGTTCCGTCAGACCTTGGTGGGATTTATCGGCAAATGATTTCGGGATCACTCCGATAGCAAGCCCACCTGACTTTATAACAGTGTCGGCAACTTGCCCCATTAATCCAACATCAGCGCCGCCGTAAACAAGCTCACATTTCGTATCAACCAAAACCTGTCCAAGCCGTTCGGCCATCGCAATGTAACATGGGTCAAATCCAGGGCTTGATCCGCAATTCACACAAATTCTTTTCATTTAATCATTCTCTTGAACATCACGTAGCGCTAACGAATCTATGCGGTTTGTCACGCATCGTCCGAATTGACCGCCAGATCAGGTAATATTTCTACAAAGTGATAACTGACAATGTTCATATTCCGGTTCAAGTAAAACTTGTGCGCCCGATAACGGTGAATACCGGAATCAAAATGGAAAGCATTGCACCCTTCAGACGTTGCCAGATCACGAAGCCAAGCCATCATTTGTTTTCCATAATTTTTGACCCTTCACTCTCCAATGTTGACAGGTCTTCAACGTAAAGATGCTTACCCAAAAATAAATTTTTTGAAATTTTAAACCCGGCAACGCACACAACCTGAGCTTCATCCCGGAGGTAGGCCAGCTGGTAGCCCCTTCACTCATTAGCTCTCGAACAAGGGGAACAAAAGAGGCTTCCACAAGCTCCGTGCGAAGCTGCTTCATGACTTGGAAGCAGTCGGCTAGTTCGTTGTCATTTTGTGCTAGTTTGATCAAGAGTTCACCCTTTGTTTCAGAATGTCTAACGCCTCAACGCTGGCGATATGACGTGTTTGTTAGGCATTTTAGTACCCATTGCATTACAAGCATCCATCCACTAAAACTAGCTTACTTGTGGTAGTTTTATGCCGTAATGAAAAAAGTGTTTGTGCGTCTGGGTCTTGAAGGAACTCGTTAGCATTTTCTCTTGATAGGAACTCAATTACGACTATCCTTTCAGATTTCCAATCACCTTCCATAACTGTAGTGGGCTCTTCACCCTGGACAATGTATCTTCCCGAATGTTTTTAATAGGTTCCTAAACTTCCTGTTCGCGTTTTTGTACACGAATAAATGCCTCACGAGAAAGCATTCGTTCCAAGTATTGGTCGATATTATCATGCCTTAAAGACATTGCTCGTTTATCACCTCGTTTGGCCCAGCTAAGAATATTAGCAACGATTAAATCCGCACAAGTAAACCTGTCACCAACTAAAAACTCACGGTCACTAAGACGCAAACTAAATACATCCAGGGCTTTATCAAATTCATAATTCGCTGTTACCAACATTTCCCGGATTCTGTATTCTTTAGGTAAAATAAACCGATGTTTCGCCATACTCCAGAGTGGTGGTTCAAGTTCAGTCATGGCGAAGTAACACCATTGGTCATAGATGGCGCGCTCTGAAGTCCTACAGGCTGGCGTCAGATTCGATTCTGTAAATAAATCGCCAATGTAAGTACAGATCGCCGCAGACTCCGTCAAAATCAGATCGTCGTGAACTAAAGTTGGTACTTTGCCGCTGGGGTTGAGGTTCAGATAAGATTCCTGCTTTGCTTCACCTTTTCCAAGATCAACTTTAATAAACTCATAATCAACGTTTGCTTCCTCTAACGCCCAAAGAACTCTTGTACTACGTGTATCTGGCATGCCATAAACTTTGATCATATTCAGTTTGTTATAGTATATTTTTAAACGACAATTCTTCTATTTTTGGTGAGGTGAGTTTGCAAGGTTTTTTGTATTAAAGCTCATTTGTGGGATCTGACGTGATATATACGACATCAATTGCCTGATAAAAACTTATCATCATATATTCCACTGTCTGATTGTTTTACTGAGTCGTGTCCAGCTTGACCGTAGAATTGGAGGTAATCGCCGGAAATTTTCCGATACGGCCAAGATGAGTAAAGCCAAAGCCGCTCGAATACTTGAGCCCATAACCAAGCGCACGATCAAAGCCGATATGAGCGCACCAGATGAGGCCGACACCAAGGATGGTAGGCGCAGGAAGAACAAGTCCCGCCACAAGACAAGCAACGGCCCCACTATAGGAATGCGCTAAATTATAACTAACGGCCCCAATCCTGGAACCGGCAAAATAACCGAGAAATGAAATATCCGGCGTAAGAAAGAACAGGGCGAACGTTCCCCAGCCAAGGCCGAATTTGGAATAGGCAACAGAAGCTGCAACAAGCACACATAACCCCTCAAGCCGAAGTACGACGCGCACTGCGCCTTTAGTTTCACCTGACATGCGGTCTCCTTAATTTATCGTGCGATTTTTCTGGTTGAGTATAGCAAGTAGCCAGCATGAAGCAATGCCGAATGCGGGAAGTTCAAACCGTCCTTAACAAGACGGACATGCGCTATCCTGAATAAGCGTAATTAGACTGGATTTTGTTACCAGCAGCAACTGTTAATATTGACAGGTTATACCGCTTTTAATCGAGCTTATTCCAGGCTCAGATATCATAATATAGCCATAATAAAACCTGATATGTATAAGCAAAGAAATTCATGAACACTTGGCAAGAGCATCAACTTCAAGCATTGCAGTCCATTCAATCTGAGCAGCAGCTTTTTCAAACCATTCTTTTGCTGAGCAAGGAACTTGGCTTTGACCATTGCGCCTATGGCCTGCGCATGCCGTTTCCTTTGGCGACACCCAAGACTGTCATGTTCAATAATTACCCAACGGCTTGGCAAGCAC
>JAQTLI010000183.1 GCA_028714995.1 Methylobacter sp.
CAGCGAAAGGGCACATGAACTGGCTCACCTGCGTTTTGAGGAAGGCGTGAGCGATTTTCTAACGGTACTGGATGCCGAATTGCGTATGTTGCAAGACCAGAACAGTCAGGCCCAGAGCGAAACCGCGACGGCGACGGCGCTGGCAGCGCTTTACAAGGCTTTAGGGGGTGGTTGGGAGTCGAACATTGATTTGGATAAAACTAATAACTAAAAGTATGAGAGTGAACAGGCCGGGCAAGAATAGATAATTCCGATTTTATTCCTGCCCATTTCAGAACCGCCTGAGGCTCAAAATATTTATGGCAATTCTTTAATCCATGCGCATGTCATCTTCGGCGTGTGGCGTTTCCGGCGGCAGTTTGGATAATCAGCGTAACGCAGCAAAAAGGCTAAGATTTCCGAGGATTAAATTTTTGTTTTAACTTCACGCTCCTGTTCGCGCGGAGCGACCTTGGCCAGTTCTGTCATCTCCTCGGCCAGAAGGTCCAGTATGTCGTCTGCCGAGACAATGCCTTCAAGCCCTCCTTCCAGGTTAACGACGGGAATACGGCGTATTCCTTTGGTGCGCATAAGCCGAATCGTTTCAAATATACCGTCTTTTTCCTGTACGCTAAAAAGTTGCGGACTCATGATGTCACCGACGTTGAAATCATTGAGGTCGAGAGAAAGGGCAATAATTTTGATGACTATATCGCGATCTGTAACAATGCCGACCGGCAACCGTTTACCGTCAACCTCATCTACGACCACCAGATCGCCCACATGATACTGGCGCATGAGTTGAGCAGTTTCCGGGATGCTCATTTCTCTTGTGGCGAACACTACGTCACGGTTGCAAAATTCACTGATAGGCATTGGCATTTCCTCTCGATTAGTTACGAATGAACTGAGAGTAAAGTTAACATAGAAGCCAATTTCAGTATAGAACATTTGAAACGGGGGAGGGCAAGGCGGTCAGGCTATGGGAACAACGGCGCGTAGCTTAGGCTCAAGTTTTTTAGGAAAAGCGATAACGACATTTATAGTTCAATAGATATCGTGCTTGTAGCGGGAAAACCGTATAAAATTAGTCAAGTTATAAAACTTAGCCTTGTCATGAAAACACATTATTTTGCAGTCAGAATCAAATGTATCTTAGCCCTGCTTGTTTTGATGGTGATCGATATTGGTCCGATCCCCGTTTTTGCTACAATCTGCTTGTTTATTGTGCTTTTCAGGCCTCGCTGGTTTCTAGAATTAGTAGAAGCTCTTTACGAGAGATAAAGAGTTGTTGGGATTCTCTGAGGGCAAAGTAGTTTTATCGAATAACCCAACAGAACTTAAGTTGAAGGTCATAGATGGATGAGTAACGACAAATTTGATTCATGCCTGATATTTGCCCATCGTGGCGCTAATAGAGAGGCAGCAGAAAATACCCGGGCAGCCTTTGACAAGGCACTGGAATATGCTATTGACGGTATTGAGACAGATGTTCAATTGAGCCGAGACGGGATACCTGTGCTTTGGCATGACCCTTTTCTGGATAAGCTTGACTATGCCGGTAAGCGCATTGATGATTTCGACTTAGAGCAGCTTGAGCAAATCGATTTTTCCGGTTATTTCAGTTCTGAAACGGTACCGGAAGGTGTGTTGAGTCTTAAGGAGTTTATCAACACCTATCATGGCCGCTGTAAGTTGAATATTGAAATCAAAAATCGCGACTGGGAATCTCAGGAACGGCAAGAACATAAAATCCTGCAAACTCTGGACATAGTTGGAACATTAGCCAGTGAGGGGGTATTTATTTCCTCATTCAACCTTTCCAGTCTGATTTTTGCACACCAATATGCACCGGATTTCCCCCTTTTTCATATCTTAACGGATGATCACACCCAGGCTGATATTGAGCAGTTGCTGGAAGAACAGGCCTTTCTCAGTGGTTTTTGTCTGCCTATTGGCGTGCTTAACAGCTCTATTTGCAAGCTCCTGCGGATGAACGATAAAAAAATAGGGGCTTACACCTGTAATAGCACAGCAGAAATTCGCAAGGCGTTTAAACTGAAAGTAGACATCATCATGACCGATTGTCCGCAAAAGGCATTACAGATGAGGGGCCGGTGGATCGGAGCTTTGCTCAACTAGCAGGGCATCATTTCGATGTGCTTATTTGCGGAGGCGGCATCTATGGTGCCTGGACGGCTTATGATGCCGCTTTGCGCGGTCTAAAAGTCGCTATCGTTGATCAGGGAGATTGGGCATGTGCGACCTCATCTGCTTCAAGTAAATTGATCCACGGTGGCCTGCGTTATCTGGAAACATTGGATTTCAAACTGGTCAAGAAAGCATTGCGTGAACGCGAGATGCTGATGAAAGCCGCACCGCACCGTGTCTGGCCACTCCGTTTTGGTATTCCTATTTTCACGGACAGCCGACTTAACACCCTCCTATTGAAAGCGGGTTTAACGCTTTACGATTTTTTGGCAGGAATCCTTACCACCGACCAAGCCCATCGCCGTTTCAGTCGAACCCAATTTTCGGAACGTTTTTCCTGTCTCAATCCTGAGTCATTAACAGGAGGGTTTACCTATCTTGATGCACAGACAGATGATGCTCGTTTTGTTCTTGAATTGATTGATGGAGCCATAGCGGCCGGAGCTGTCTGTGTCAATTACTGCAAGGTGACGGACTTCATTGAGAATAATGGGCAAATTTGCGGCGCTAAAATTCAAGATAATGTCGAGGGTAATACTGCAGAGGTTTATGCCCGTCAAATCGTCAAAGCGACAGGCCGATGGATAACAGAAAGTGAGTCCAGATTATCCAAAGGCGTACATTTAATCCTGCCCAAGATACTGGAAAATGAAGCTCTGTTATTGACGGCGAAATCCGATGGGCGCGTTTTCTTTATGATGCCGTGGTACGGGCTGACCCTGCTTGGCACTACCGATACCGATTATACCGGTGATATTGAGCATGTCACCGTGTCGGTAGATGAAGTCGATTATCTGCTGACCGAAGCCAATCGGGTATGTAAGACAGTAAACTGGACAGAACAGGACATTATCGGCCGTTATGCGGGGCTCCGCGTTCTGAAACAGAGTTCAAACGCAACACCTACTGATGTGAGCCGCGACTGGGAGCTGAAAACTGCTGATAACGGTTTGCTGATGTCAATTGGCGGAAAGTTTACTTCGGCCAGAGAAGATGCAGCTCAGATTGTCAATACGGTTTGTGAAAATTTGGCTATCAATGAGCCTTGTAAAACCAACGGCAGATCATTTCCATGGTTAGAAGAAATGGATTATCGGCTATGGTTTGATACGGCCATGGTCAAAGCAGAAGAGCAAGGTATCGACTACGAAAGTGCACAATGGCTCATACGAAGACATGGAAAGAGAGTTGTCGAAATTTTTCATTTAATTGAACAAGATCCTCACTTGTCCTGGCGTATAACGCCGTCGCTGCCCTTTATACTTGCGGATCTAATGTTTTGCGCCGGCAATGAAATGGTTGTTCATCTGGAGGATTTACTCAGGCGGCGCATCCCGGTGCTAATTTTGTCGAAAATGACGCAGGCCGAATTGCGTCACCTGGCTGAAATCACTGCAAACATATTGGGATGGGATGCGGCCACCTTAAACAATGAATTCGAAACCTGTGCTCGAAAATGGCTGCTCCATTAAGCGCGACGATTGGACTCGATTTAGGCACAACCTCGATTAAGACGGGGTTGCTGGATGATAAAGGAGAACTGCTCCGGATTATTTCCCATCCTGCACCGGAAATAGCCGTGAATGGGGGGCGGTATGAAAGCGATGCCCTGGCGTATCTTGCAGCAGTGAATCGGCTATTGAAAGAATGTGTTGCCTATGCAGGCAGCAATCCCTCCTTAGGTTTATGCTGTCAGCGTTCATCATTTCTGATTTGGGACCAGGCCAGTGGAACGCCCGTCACCAGGCTTATATCCTGGCAGGACAACCGCGGTGCAGTTAGCTGCAAGGTTCTGCAAGTTGAAGAGACAGGAATACGAAAGCTGACCGGCTTGCGGCTTACGCCCTATTATTTTGCGCCCAAAGTAAGGCTATTATTGCAAGAGCATCCTGAGTGGCGTGCCGGGCTGGAGCAGGGTGACTTGCTTATCGGAACGCTCGACAGCTTTCTGATTTGGCACTGGTCGGATGGATGCTATCATCAAACCGATGTTTCCATGGCGGCACGCACGCTGCTGATGGATATCCGGAACCGGCAATGGTCGCAAACATTGTGTGACCTGTTTGAAATTCCATTGCAAATACTACCAAAAATCCTGCCATCATCTAATCTGAACTTGCCCCTGAACAACGGATGTATCCTACAGGCCAGTGTTGCCGATCAGTCGGCGGCCCTTATTGCCAGCGTAAGCATGGATCGGCCCGATGCTCTTGTTAATTTGGGTACAGGCGGTTTTGTCATCTGCTATATTCCGGAACCGCAAAGCACGGCTACTGAGGGCTATCTACAGACTCTGGTGTATCAGGATAGTTCCCGGAGAACTCATATTGCCGCAGAGGGCACGATCAATTCGATTGCCGCAGCGCTGGCTCCTTATCCTTTCAAGGAATGCCGGATAGAAGACCTGGCTGCAGCAGACAATATATTTTGCATCGCAGAGCCGAGCGGAATCGGTGCACCCTCCTTTCGCGACATTCCCGGTATCGTGTTTTCACAGCCAGTTGAGCATCTGACGAAACATCAGGTTGCCTGTTTGTTGTTGGAGACCATTATTTTTCGCGTGACGCGGATACTGCATGATTTTCAACGCCTTTACGGCATCAAGCACATCCATTTGTCGGGAGGACTTGCCGAGCTGCCGGTTTTACAGCAAGGCATAGCTTTGTGTAGTGGTCTTGAGGTCTACAGGCTGCAACAAAAAGATTCCAGTTTGCAGGGTGCAGCCATGCTTGCAGCGGATCTACCGGCTGATAACATAAAAGCATTTAAAGTGCAGATTCCCGGCAATTCAGAAACTTTACGGGATAAGTATGAACACTGGAAAATCTGGTTCGATACTTTCCTTAATACCTGAGCGATGATTGGAAGTGGGTTTAACAAAATCAGGTGTATTTTTAGTTTTGTAAGGTATATGATCGAACCAGCTTAAATAAAGAGACCTCTTCAATTAACAAGATGTTTGAATTCAAAGAAAGTCTCTGTGTCGACAAGAAAACCAGTAGTTGCCTAACAGTTTTATTTTAGGGTGGCTGTGCCAAAAATGTGAATTTAGCATAGCTGGTGATTTTCTGAATACTCATCCAGATCTTTAGACGAAAGCCGACATGAATAAAAATACTTACCCAGATGACTGGCCCGATATAGATACAAAGCTCTACAACAGGTCGGTTAAGTTATTTAACGCTGTCAAAAATATGCTGAGCGTCAAGCTTGATTTGCACGCTGATACCCAGGTTGTCCCTGAAGGCGACATCTTTTTATTAAATCACTTTTCCCGTTTTGAAACGTTCATACCGCAGTTTCTTATTTATGAGAAAACGGGAGCTTACAGTTGCGCGATTGCCTCTGGTGAATTCTTTGCCGAGGACACCGTGTTGTCCAGGTATCTTAAACATGTCGGCGTTTTTCCTCACAATCATGATCGCCTGTTTGCGTTGCTGGCCGGGCAGATTTTACGCGGCCGCAAAGTCATTATTTTTCCTGAAGGATCCATGGTAAAAGACCGGCGGGTTATCGACAAACACGGTCATTACAGTATTTACTCCCGAGTTACCGGCAACCGTCGTAAACATCACACCGGCCCTGCCGTTTTGGGGCAAGGCGTAGAAGCTTTTAAAGCGGCTATCCGGCATGCCCATAAACATAACGACATCGCCCTGTTGCGGCAATGGAAAGATGCTCTGCAAATCGACAGCCTTGATCAGCTGATAGCGGTAGCGAATAAACCGACGCTAATGGTTCCCGCCAATATTACTTTTTACCCGATTCGTTCTTCTGAAAATTTATTGTTTAAAAGTGTTGAATTGTTTTCTGACGGTCTAAGCTTAAGGCAATCCGAGGAATTGCTGATCGAGGGCAATATTATGCTCAAGAATACTGATATGGACATACGCATGGGCACCCCCGTTAGCCCATGTTGTGTATGGGACTGGCGCACCCATTATTTGATGAGCAAGGTCGCCCCGGGGATTAAGACG